>NZ_JBPXRO010000026.1:0-81988 GCF_051842875.1 Neobacillus sp. C211 | reverse complement strand
CAAAGCCTATATATTAATAATATTATAATGAATTAACGCAGTGAATTATTAAAGTTAATGTAGAAAATAAGAGGCTGTCGAAAGTTTCTCGACAGCCTGAAGACCTCTCTATTTAATAATAGAGAGTTCTTTTGTTTTTTCTTATTAAAATTTCATAAATTCATAATAATTGAAAGAATTTCATTAATCGGATATTTCTAGAGGGTATTGTATTTTTTTATGCATAAAATTACAATGAATTACATAATAAAACATTTTACTTTGATAAACAAGTAAAGAGATAAAGTGAAATATGGAAGCTCCTATTTTATTGAAAAAAATGACCAAAGCTGAAGCAAAGAAAAAAGGAATCCAGCTTCTTAAGCATGATCGGACGAAGGGATTTTTAGGACATATTAGAAAGGAGGAGCCCTCATGTTGAAAGATTCAAAGGTAGAAATAACCTCAATTATTCATGATAAAGTAGAACAATGGTTTCCTAAATTAGTTGAAATAAGAAGGAATCTTCATATGTATCCTGAAATTAGTAAACAAGAATTTAAAACAACCGAAAAAATAAACGGATGGTTACATGAATTTGGGATTCAACAAATACCACTTAGCTTAGCTACTGGGACCGCTGCAGAAGTAAAGGGAATCGAACAGGGACCAACGGTTGCAATTCGAGCGGATATTGATGCTCTCCCCATTCAAGAAGAAGCAGATGTTCCATTTAGTTCAAAAATTGATGGCGTAAGTCATATGTGCGGCCATGATGTTCATACAACGATTGCACTTGGGGCAGCGATAATTTTAGGAGAAATGAAGGATCTTATCCCTGGGAATGTTCGGATTTTGTTCCAGCCAGCTGAAGAATTTGAAGGTGGAGCAGAATCTATGATCCAGCAAGGATTATTGGAAGGGATAAGTTCAATTATCGGTCTTCATAATGTTCCCGAACTTCCAACTGGTCAGATAGGTGTGAAGGAAGGATTTTTAATGGCAAGTGTAGATGACTTTACCCTAACCATTAAAGGTAAAGGCGGACATGCTGCGCTTCCAGAGAAAACCATTGATCCGATCGTAATTGGCAGTGCAGTTGTGAGTCAGCTGCAAACATTGGTCAGCCGTACGATTTCATCTAAGGAATCTGCAGTTGTCACCATTGGTTCCTTCCAATCAGGGATGACAAATAATGTCATTCCGGATAAGGCTATTCTCAAAGGAACGGTCAGAACTTCCAACGAACAAGTGAGAAAGAAAATATATGAGGTATTTACAAAACTTGTAACAAATACCGTGGCAGCACATGGTGGGGAAGTAGAGATTCAGTATGAGTTTCTTCTGCCTGCTGTCTATAATGATGCCAAGGTGGCAGAGATTGTCCAGTCAGCAGCTGAGACAATAGTTGGGAAAGAAAATACGATACGGGCAGAACCAACCATGGGTGGTGAGGACTTTTCTTTTTACCAAAAAGAAGTACCTGGCTGCTATGTGTGGCTTGGTTCAGGGAATCAAGAAAAAGGGATTATATATGGGTGGCATCACCCGAAATTTATGGTAGATGAAGATGCAATTAAAATTGGAGTTAAATTAATGGTTCAATCGGTGCTTAAATTATTGGAGAGATAAGCCTTAAACTTTGGCAGAACTATCTCATTTTCCTCGCCAATAAAAACATAAAGATTAGGAATCCTGCTTTTTTTCGGAAGGAAACAGCAGGATTTTCTCTATACTGGACATTCAAATGAAGGGAGAATTTTATCCTATGGAAGCAAATTTCATGGAGAGTTTAAATTTAACGATTAATGGAAACCGTCTTTGGAACCAATTAATGGCCCTTGGGAAAATAGGAGAAGAAATCAATGGCGGGGTTACTCGAACATCATTTGATCAAAAGGATATCGAAGCACGAAAATGGTTTCTAAAACTTTTAGAACAAGCGGATTTATCCCCTTATATGGACGCAGCTGGGAATATCTTTGGGCAAATAATCGGTAAAAATCCCGAATTACCTGCCATTCTTATTGGTTCTCACCTGGATACCGTAAATTCTGGCGGGCGTTTCGATGGAGCCATGGGTGTTCTAATGGGTGTTGAGGTGCTTTGTACGTTGAAAGAAAAGGGAATTCAACCTGAAAGAACGATAAAAGTTGTATCCTTAACAGATGAGGAAGGGGCTCGTTTTGACTATGCTTTTGTAGGCAGTACCGCATTGGTCGGGACAGAAGACTCGGAAAAATTAAAGGAAAATTTAGCTTCAGCAGCAGATAAAGATGGAATCACCTATCTGGAGGCCATGAAGCAAGCCAGTCTAGAAGGAGAATATTTTAATCAGATTAATCCAGACCTTTTAGAACAAGCTCAGTTAGGTAAAAATGACGTAAAAGCTTATATTGAAGTACATATTGAGCAGGGTAAAGTGTTAGAAATGAAGATTTAGCTGTTGGAATAGTGACGGGGATCTCTGGTGGAGAATGGGCCGAAGTAACTATCATGGGTGAAGCGGGGCATGCAGGAACGACCTGGATGAAAGAGAGAAAAGATGCTTTAACAGCTGCAGCAGAATGTATAGTAGCCATTGAGAAAATAGTGCAGGACAGTAGCGGAAGTGTGGCGACAGTAGGAAAATTGGAAGTAAAACCTGGAAGTAGTAATGTCATTCCAGGGAGATTGGATTTTACACTTGATGTTCGGGATATATCTAATGAACGGCGTGAAAATACGGTTACTAAAATCTATAATTCCATTCGGACCATTGCTGCAAACCGTGGTTTAGGGTGTGAAATTAGGCAGGTTCAATCCCTATCTTCTGTGATGAGCTCACCAATCGTGATGAAAGCAGTAAAAGATTCTCTGCAAGAATTACAGTATCCTGTTTATGAATTACCAAGCGGGGCTGCTCATGATGCGATGGTGTTTGGGGGACTTACAGATATTGGAATGATTTTTGTAAGGAGCCGCAATGGCATAAGTCATCATCCAGATGAGTGGAGTTCTTTTGAAGATGTTGCTCTTGGGTGCGAGGTACTATTCAGGACAACGTTAAAACTTTTATAAATGATGAATCACTAAATTGAGAGAAAAAGTGAACCTTTACTTCCTTATATGTAAAAGGAATTATTCATCATACTGTAGTTGGGTATTCTTAAAGGTTCAACTAGATAATAAAATCCCAGATATAAGAGACATAAGGAATATTTAAAAGAAAGTGGCAAAAAGTATTAATTAGGTGGAGGAGTACATAGATCAATGATGAATATAGCATTCGGTCTTGTATCATTATTGGCAAATTGGAAATACAGCACTTTATTTGGTAACTATATCAAAGTCTAATTCTAAAAAGATTTTGGAGGTGTCAAAACATGGTACATAATGAAGAAAAGGAAAAATTACTTCGTGATTACGGTTATCCAGAGCAGTCCATTCCACGATTAGTACAGGAAATAGATTCGATGAGCCTTGATAAGGTGAAAAAACTGATTCTGCCATTTAACGATATTACAGCTGATAAATCATTTAGACGTGATTAGCAACGTAAAGTGGCCCCCAGGTCTGGTGGGTTCGATTCCCACGCAGCCCCGCCAACCTGGATTTATAAGAACTTAGTCCACTACAAAATGAAATAGCGTGATTACGATTTAAAGCGACCCAACAGGTCGTTTGTTATTACTTCCAATGTCCTTTTATATTCTTGGAAATTCCTAAAATGGGTCATCGTAATAGCAATGATTTTGAGTTTTTTTTTGATGCAGAAGTTATGTCCTCAGTATGAGATTGCCCTTTTTGTTTTCCACTTATCTGCTTTTCTCCTTCAAAAAGGCCGCATAGTTTGCCGCCTCTTCAGGCGGGGCCGTGAGGGATCTCTCATAGCCTTTCCGGAAGCTTCTTTCGTACGCCCTTACAAACCTCTGCCCGAGTATCCGTCGGGCCGCCTGTTCCGCCGTCAATTCCGGGTGGGCATGAAGGTATGAGTAGAATTTCTTACCGGAAGAAAAAGAGAGATACACCTGCCGGAGAAGCCCTACTTTCATGAGGGGCAGGACGATTTCCTTCTTGTTTTCCATGAACAGCTGGGATTGTGGCATTTGCTGCCAGGCACGGGAAATCCGGAAATTATGTCGGTCTTCTAGCCCCGAACGGATTCCCTCATAATATCCCTCTTCCATCCCCATCTTGATGGGGTCGGGCGGGGCTTGGCCGTCTGTCTGGAGACCGCCGGCGAAAGAGATGACGGCAAACAGAAAAAAGGCTACCAGGTTCCGTGTCACAGCGTTTTCCCCCTTTCTGAGTCAATTCGTATCCTTTAGTATAACCAGTCTTTTCCTTCATATGATAGCGGGGTATTTTAGAAGGTGAGGTGAAGAATTCGAGTCTGATCCTGTTATAGTTAACACTACCAGGACAATGTAATCAAAAACATTCAACCATTGTATAAAAGGAAGCACATAGAACGTGTGCTTCCTTTTGTTTTTAGGCCATTTAAAACTCTACTTATTATTCCAGAAGATGATGAAGCATTCTTTTAGGGTCATTTAAGAACTGTTTCATGATTTTCGTCTTTACTTCAATTTGAATGATTAGCTACACTAGCCTTCACATTGATGGAAGAATCACTTGCTTGCTTCTTCCAGAACAATGTAATCACGATTCCCAGAGAAAGTATCACAGTTGCAAAGTAGTAAGGGTAGTTAATATCTATATCAAATAATATACCCCCTAGAATTGGTCCACTAATGTTCGCTAAACTTGTAAACATGGAGTTCATTCCACCAACGAAACCTTGTTCGTTCCCGGCGATATTTGAAAGGTATGACGTTACTGCTGGTCGGAATAAATCGAATCCTACGAAAACAATAAATGTAACAAGTAAAATAGAGAAATATGAATGAACAACAGTCATTAAAAAGACAAGTAAGGCTGATAAAATTAAGCAATATCGAAGCAGTTTAATTTCACCCCAAATTCGTGTAAGCCGATCAAATAATATGACCTGTGAAACTGCGCCAAAAATTGCACCACCTGTGATAACAATGGCTATATCGGATGGTTTAAATTGAAATTTATGGTCCACAAATAGACTAAAGAACGATTCAAAAGCTGCTAAACCAAATGAGGCGATAAAAATTAAAATAAACGCAAGAAAATATTTTGGGGCAATAATACGCTTAAAGCCAAACTTATCATTGGAGATTTGTTCATTATAATCTTCTTTACGATTCGGCTCAGATAATAAAATAATAGAAAGCATAGACGCAATGGTACCAAGTGCTCCTGCAAAGAAGAATGGTATACGTGTTCCAAATTCCGCTAAAAATCCACCAATGCCTGGACCAATAATAAATCCTGTACTAAGGGCTGCTGACATATAGCCTAGTGCCTTTGGGCGAGTATCCAAATCTGTAATATCAGCAATAAAAGCTGTAACAGCTGGCATGATGAACGCAGCACTAATTCCACCCAAAATACGGGAAATAAATAGCATTTCGATTCCTTTTCCGATCCCAAATAATAATTCTGAAATGCCGAAAATAAATAAGCCAATGACAATCATAATTTTCCTGCCGAATTTATCTACTGCTTTCCCAGCAAATGGTGAAACAATCAATTGAGCGATGGCAAAAGCTGCCGTTAAATAACCCACCGTTTTCCCAGTTATCCCTAATTCATTCATCAGCGTAGGTAGGACTGGAATGATGAGACCAATTCCCAAAAATGCAATGAATAAATTCATTAATAATAAACCTAAAGTGACTTTATGAGTCTTCATCTTTTACATTCTCCTCAAACAAAACTAATATTGCAAACAAACTTAGGGAAATTATCAGTTGTTTACAATTTCCATCCTAGTGTATATAGTTACTATATAGTCAAGGGTGGTGTTGTAAAAAATGAATAAAAAAAATGAAAAATATTTAACCACTGGTGAATTTGCAAAGCTTTGCAAAGTAAACAAACAGACACTTTTTTATTACGATCAAATTGGGCTTTTGTCTCCGGTGTTGAAAAATGAAAAAGGTTACCGTTATTATTCAATTCGCCAAATAGAGCTATTCTTTGTTATTGATTTATTAAAAGAACTTGATATGCCGCTGAACGATATTCAACAATACATGGAGAATAAATCTCCTGAAAGTTTTTTATCGTTAATGTATCAAAAAAAGAAAGAGATTGTGAAAAAGCGTCAGGAGATTGATAGGAAGGAAAAAATGATCAAGGCAAAAATCGCCTTAATGGAAGAAGCGTCACACCTTGATTTTCAACGAATTACGCTTGAACAATTACCAGAAGCAACACTTTATTTAAGTAGAAACATCGAAAATATAACAGATGAAGAATTTGTAGAGGTCATTTCAGATTTTATTAATGAATTGAACGTTTCTCAACTTGATTCAGGATATCCAATAGGTGGTATAACAAAACGAGAGCAAGTAATTAAGGGGGAATTCTCTAATTATAGTTATTTATATATTGAGCAACCGAATCCAAAGGTAGGATATCCGTATTTTCAAGCTGTAAAGGGTGATTTTCTGATTGGCTATCATGTTGGGGATGAGACAACAATTAAAGAAACATATAGGCGACTTTTTACAGAAATAGAACGTTTAAATTTAACCTTAGGTGATTATGTTTTTGAAGAGTATATTTACGATACAGTTGTAATGAATCATAAGGAACATTACGTCACCAAAATTATGATACAAGTCTATCCATAGGATAGTTAATTCTTCTATAATTCTTGTTTAGACAAGCTTGGGAAATTTAATCCAAGCTATTATTATTGGTCAAATCGACCAGCTATTGTAGGAAGAAAAAAGGACAAGGAAAGGGAAGTCTTTATTCGATGTGAAATTTAGATAAAACGATACCTGACAAGTTAATGACTTTATTTAACAATTAATACCAGGCACGGTGAATCATTTTTTGTAAAAAACAGAAGATTGACACTATGATAAATGATATATAAAATATTTTTATATATTTAAAGATAAAAGATTGGGGCTATGACATGTTTAAAACTGAGATGAACACCGTAGTAACTCTATGTCAGCTTCACACAGACCTATCGGAACAAGACATACAAAAGATCCAAGAAGTGGTTCAAAACCTGCAATTAATTGCCGATTTAAATCAAGCAAATGTGTTTGTAGATTGCCAAACAAGTGAAAAAAAGCATGCTATTGTGGTGGCAGAAGCAGCACCTGCAACAGCCAATTCTGTCTATAAAAATCCGGTGGTCGGAAAGTTTGCCTACGAAACGTTTGAGCCTGCAGTTTTTTATGCGTTTCGGACGGGTAAGCCGCTTTTTCTCAATCATGCCTTAACCCAGGAAGGGAAAAAAGTCGAACAAAGCGTTGTTCCGATTGTTGGAATTCATAACCGAGTGATTGGCACGTTGATCATGGAGAAAGACAACAGTGATAAGCTCCAAAATCAAAACAAACTGAAAGCGCTAACAGAAGCGAATGAGACACTTAGCGAACTCTTACTGGGAATGGCTGAAAATCGCCCTTTTATCCCAGATGTGATTGAGGAATCTCTATTCATTATTGACGAGGATTTACAGATTCAATATTCGAATCCTGCTGCGATGAATCTTGTTTTAGAAATGTGTTCGGAGGAATGTAAAAGCGGCAATCTTTTTACTTCCTATTTTCCTAACCTTGCAGAAATTTGCAGGCTGCCGGATGAACTTGTGGTCCAAGAAATCATCATTCAAAATAAAGTCTTTCAAATGAAAAAAATTGCTCTAGTGCAGCATGAGAAAAATAGCGGATCGTTTATCATTTTTCGTGACTTAACAGAGCTGCGCCAAAAGGAGAGGGAGCTTACCGTAAAGACAGTGGCCATCCGGGAAATCCATCATCGTGTAAAAAATAACTTGCAAACGGTAGCGAGTCTTCTTCGGCTGCAGATGCGAAGAGGGGTCCCCGAAGAAAGCAAGTTTTATTTTATCGAAAGCCTCAACCGAATTTTAAGTATTGCCTCTGTCTATGAAATCATCTTATCCAATTCTGAAAATCAGGATGATGTAGAGATTGTTAGTTTAATAGAAAAAATTGGGAATATGCTGGTCTTTAGTGAAGTTCATGAAGGAAAATTGATTTCGATCGACTATTCCGGCCCAAAGATCCTTATTAATTCGAATCTAGCTGTTTCCGTTGCTCTTGTTATAAATGAATTAATTCAAAATTGTGTGAAGCATGCATTTGCGGAGATGACAGAGGGCCAAATTGATGTAGTCATCCAAGAAGAGGCTTCTGCAGTAAGAGTCCTTGTAAAAGATAATGGAATTGGCTATACTCCTTCTATGAAGCCGTCATTAGGGCTTGATATTGTTAAAATGATGATAGAACATGATTTATCGGGCCATTTTTCCATTGAAGGAACAAGTGAAGGAACGGAAGTAACCGTCGGATTTCCCTTTGCGAGGGAGGATTAAGGAATGAAAAAGCGAATTATCGTTGTTGAAGATGAGTCCATCGTCCGATTGGATGTTTCCCTCATGTTAAAGGATGCTGGCTATGATGTAGTGGCTGAAGCAGCTGATGGCGAGAAAGCAATTGAATTGGCTTACAGCCTTAAGCCTGACTTAATGATCATGGATATTAAAATGCCGAAGCTGAACGGTTTAAAGGCCAGTGAGATTATTTCCAACAAATTCAATATCCCGATTTTGCTGTTAACGGCCTATAGTCAAAAGGAATATATAGAAAAAGCGAAGAAGGCAAATATTTTAGGGTATCTTGTAAAGCCGATTTCGGAGGCTAACTTGATTCCTGCGGTTGAAATTGCTTTGAAGCAGGCAGAAAATGCTATTCTTTATAAAGAAAAAGTAGAAGAAATGAATCGGGAACTGAAAAACCGAAAGATTGTTGAAAAAGCAAAAGGAATTTTAATGAAACAATTGAATTTACCGGAGGAAACAGCTTACAATAAGATTAGAGACCTTAGCATGAAAAAACAAATGCCATTGGAAAAAGTGGCAAAGTACATTATTTTGAAGTACCCAAGTTAGTTTACAAGTGAATAGATGAAGCAAAGGTGCTTAGTAGGTTTTATTTTTTATAAAAATAAAGTCTATTAGGCTTTTTTTTATTAATTTGAGAGGCGGGCTTGTCGTGAACGAAGAGAAAAAGAGGTTTATACAGGAGTTTGTCCCAGGGAAACAGGTAACTTTAAGCCATATTATTGCCAATCCGGACCCGGATATGTTTGAAAAACTGGGGATCCAGGAGGCTGGGGCATTAGGGATTTTGACGCTGACCCCAAGTGAGACGGTGATTATTGCCGGAGATTTAGCCACCAAATCGGCTAATGTCAAGTTAGGATTTTTGGATCGCTTTACCGGAAGTCTTGTGATTGTCGGCAATGTTTCAGAAGTGGAAATGGCGATGCAGGAAATCAACCGTTTTTTGCAGAATACGCTGAAATATACCCCGGCGGAGATCACGAAGTCATAGAATCAGAAAATAGAATTTTTCAAGAAAGGAGGAAATATGATGACGAAAATGAACCGAGCCATGCTGATCGGTTCCATTGGGGCCGGAAAATCGACGTTAACAAATGCATTGCTTGACCGGGACGTGCCTGCTGTCAAAACGCAGTCGCTGAATTACTATGATTGGATTGTTGATACCCCAGGAGAATATTGTGAAAACCCGTTCTACTATAAAAATATCATGGCAACGGCATTAGAAGTGACACATGTCCTGTATTTACAGGATGCGACCAAGAAGAAAATGATTTTCCCGCCAGGATTCAGCAGCGGAATCAATAAAATCCCCATTGGGGTGGTCACAAAAAGTGATTCAGACCAGGCTGACGTTGAACTAGCCATTTCTTTGTTAAAAAAGGTAATCGTAACCAAAGGTCCGATTGTCATTACCTCTTCCCTAAAAAATGAAGGAATAGAGGAGATCCGGAATCTGGTAAACTTCCGTTCGACACATGAAATGAAGAAGTATTTTGAAGGAAATCCATCCCCATTTGTAATTTTTTAAATGAAAACCTTTACAATATCCAGAAAATAATTTATATTATGAATAACAAATGAATTTAATGGCAATGGCGCCTCTTTTAAACTATCTAATTTGGGATAGTTTACAAGGGGCGCTTTTTGTTTTTTTGGGGGAGTTGAGATGAAGTTCAAAGGCCCGCAAAAAGAAGAAATGATCAGTGCGGGAATCGATATAGGCACAAGTACAACCAAGCTGGTAATCAGCCGGTTCACGTTAATGAATATGGCTGGCGGGGCACATGTGCCGCGAATTGAAATCATTGACAAACAGGTCATCTATCGCAGCCCGATTTACCGGACACCGCTGCTTTCACCAACCACCATTGATATTGAAAAAATTGAAGACTTTGTCAGAAAGGAATATCAGAAAGCAGGTATTAAGCCAAAGGATATTCAAACGGGAGCAGTGATCATTACGGGTGAAACAGCCACAAAGTCAAATGCAGAAGTAATGCTGCATCAGCTGTCTGACCAGGCTGGGGAGTTTCTAGTTGCAACAGCTGGTCCTGACTTAGAAGGAATTATTGCCGCTAAGGGATCGGGCGCCTATGAATATTCGAAAGATACGAGGAAGGTTATCGCCAATATCGATATCGGCGGGGGTACAGCCAATGTGGCCGTTTATAAATCTGGCAGACTTTGTGGAACCTGTACGCTTCATGTAGGCGGCAGATTAATTGAATGTACCGATAATAAAATCCAGAGTATTTCTCCGCCTGTTAAAAATTTACTGCGACAATGGGATTCAAGGATGGTGGAGGGGCAAAACCAAAATCCATCAGCGATAAAACAAGTAACCGATTTTATGGCAGATGTCATTGCGCGGATGTTAAAAAAGGCACTCACAAACGAGGATCTAACGTTGCTGCTAGGGCATGAACCTAACTGGGTGGAAGATATTGAGGCGATTATGTTCTCAGGCGGGATAAGTGAATGCATTTATCAGCATGAGACCGGAATCGTACAGTCGGCCAAATACGATGATATCGGGTTGATGTTAGCCGCCTCCTTAAAGGAAAGCTCAAGTCTTGCTCAATGGACTTGGGTAAAGCCGCAGGAAACGGTTCGGGCCACAGTGCTGGGCGCCGGAATGCAAACGACTGAAATCAGCGGAGCAACCATTGAAGTTGATCATCGTAAATTGCCGATGAAAAACTTGCCGGTTTACCAGATTCGATTCGAGGGTGATTTTAAAACGGAAATAAACCAATTATCCAAGCGGATTGAGGAAGCACTCGATCTCTATGACCCACAGCGTGAGGGACAGAATTTTGCGGTTTATTTTTCAGAACTGCCTTACTTAAAATTCCGTGAAATCGATGAATTTGCTGAATCCATCCTCAAAGCAATGAAACAAAAACCGAATCAAACTCAAGAGTTGGTCCTTGTGCTTGACCGGGATTATGCAAAAGTTCTCGGGCAAACACTCAAGCGGAAGGCTCCAGTGCAATCCGTCATTTGTATTGATCAAATTAAAGTTGAAAATGGGGACTATTTGGATATAGGCCAAGTGCTCGAAACCGATGTTGTTCCTGTCATCATAAAAACATTAACATTCCAGAAATGACGAAAGGGGGCATTCATATGAGATTAAAGTCCACCTATTTAGGTACCGTCTATCAATTTTCATCACTAAAGGATTTATTTGCGAAAGCAAATGAAGAAAAATCCGGCGACCGCTTAGCAGGGATCGCTGCTGAGACCGTTCAGGAAAGAATCGCAGCAAAACAAGTGTTGAGCTATTTAACACTACAAGATATTAGGGAAAATCCCATGCTATCTCCTGAAGAGGATGAGGTTTCAAGGATTATCGAGGGTCAGATCAACGAACCCATCTATCAATCGATTAAAAATTGGTCTGTTTCGGAGCTTCGCGAGTATATCCTGAACGATTCAACTACCGGTGAAGACTTGAAACGCCTCAGCCGAGGTCTGAATAGTGAAATGATTGCAGCGGTGGCAAAGATCATGTCCAACCTCGATTTAGTCCATGCCGCCAATAAAATTGAAGTTTTATCCAAATGCAATATTACGATTGGTCAAAAAGGAGTGTTAGCCTCTAGGCTGCAGCCAAACCATCCGACGGATAATGTCGACGGGATGATGGCCTCAATGAAAGAAGGGCTTGCGTATGGGATTGGAGATGCAGTAATTGGAATAAACCCGGTAGATGACTCCGTTGAAAGTGTAAAACGGTTATTGCATGCGACACATGACTTTATTCAAAAATGGGAAATTCCAACCCAAAACTGTGTGCTTGCCCATGTGACAGCTCAAATGAAAGCGGTCCAGCAGGGGGCGCCGGCAGATATGATTTTCCAGAGTATTGCCGGAACCGAAGCGGCGAATCGTTCTTTCGGGATTACCGCTTCCCTCTTGGAGGAAGCCAATGAATTGGCGAAAGTATACGGTACAGGAACTGGTCCACAACGTTTGTATTTTGAGACAGGTCAAGGCTCGGAATTATCCGCCGAAGCTCATTATGATATCGACCAATTGACAATGGAATCCCGGAATTATGGCTTTGCCCGCTACTATGACCCGTATATTGTCAATACGGTAGTCGGCTTTATCGGACCAGAGTACTTGTACAACAACAAACAAGTGATTCGAGCCGGTCTTGAAGATCATTTTATGGGAAAAATGCATGGCATTCCAATGGGCGTTGATATTTGCTATACGAACCATATTAAAGCAGACCAGAATGACATTGAAGATCTTGGCGTGCTGCTTTCCGCGGCAGGGGTGAATTTTATTATCGCTGCGCCAATGGGTGATGATTGTATGCTCAATTACCAGAGCTTAAGTTATCACGATGTTGCGACATTAAGACAGACGCTGAATAAACGGCCGGCACCATCATTTGAAGCATGGCTAGAGAAAATGGGGATTTTTGAAAACGGGAAATTAAGTAAATATGCAGGTGACCCGACGATTTTTTCGCGATAGGAGGTGTAAGGAGTGAATCCTGAGTTAGTGGAACAAATCACGAAAATGGTGGTTGAAAAATTGCAGACGAAGACCGCTGCTGGCGGTGCGGCGGTGGAAGAAGTGAAGAAAAAGACGAACAATGATACATCGGCAAAAGTGGAAGTGAAATTTTGGAGCCACCGGACGAATCATGTTGAAACAGAGTGCAATCAAAGTCCGGGCTGCACGGTGTCAGCCCATGAAGAAGAAATACTTCTTGAACCAAAGCCGCCTGTAGGACTTGAAAATCCGATTAATAAGGAAGAGCTGGATCTTTTAATTAGTAAAACACCGGCAAGAATAGGCGTCGGCCGTGCGGGATTAAGGCCCAAAACGGACACTTGGCTGAAGTTTCGCTTTGACCATGCGGCAGCAGTCGATGCCGTTTATGGTGATGTCGATCCGAAAATACTTGAAAGCTTATCCTTATTAAAAGTTTACACGAAGGTTACCGACAAAGAGGTCTATGTCCGCCGTCCTGACTTCGGCCGAAAGCTCTCTGATGAGGCAAAACAATTAATTGATCAAAAATGTAAAAAGTCTCCGACGGTTCAAATTATTGTTTCTGACGGCTTAAGTTCGAAAGCGGTCGAGGAAAATTTAGAGGATGTCTATTTATCTCTTAATCAATCGCTTCTAAGCTTAGGGCTCGATGTCGGAACACCATTTTTTATCGAAAAAGGCCGGGTGGCGGCAATGGATGATGTTGGGGAGATCCTAAAACCGAAAGTGATTGTTTACTTGATTGGTGAACGTCCAGGTCTCGTGAGTGCGGAATCGTTAAGTGCGTATCTCTGCTACGAACCACGCCACGGCACCATTGAGGCCGACCGGATGGTCATCTCCAATATTCATAAGGGCGGCATTCCAACGGTGGAGGCCGGCGCCTATATCGGAACTCTCGTGCAAAAAATATTAAAATATGAAGCCAGCGGTGTTTCGCTGGTACAAAAAGAGCAATAAGGGGAGGGTTAATAAATGGCATTAGATCGAATTCATGCAAATATCTTGGCTGTTCGGATTATTCCAAACGTTGACCCTGCCTTAGCAGCTCAGTTTCAGTTAAAACCCCATCAACGGAGTTTAGCGATTTTTACCTCAACGATTGACGATGTCGGCTATACAGCTCTTGATGAAGCAACGAAACGCGCAGATGTTGATGTTGTCTATGCAAAGTCCTTCTACGCAGGTTCCGCGCATGCATCAGGGCCATTGTCTGGGGAGATGATCGGCGTGTTGGCCGGTCCAAGTCCAGATGAAGTGAAAAGCGGGATTGATGCGGTGATTCAAACCGCAGAAAATGAAGCGTATTTTGAGGCAATCAATGAGGAAAAAAGCCATGCATTGTATGCCCATGTCGTGGCAAGAACCGGTTCTTATCTATCAGCTGAGGCAGGGATTAATCAAGGAGAAGCACTAGCCTATTTGATTGCCCCGCCGCTTGAGGCGGTGTATGGAATGGATGCGGCGTTAAAGGCTGCTGATGTAGAGCTGGTTAAGTTTTTTGGACCGCCTTCGGAAACAAACTTTGGAGGTGGGCTATTGACCGGGTCGCAATCGGCATGCCAGGCTGCAGCGGATGCTTTTCGTGCTGTGATTATCGAAATTGCGAGAAATCCACGACAGTATTAGATTCCTATTTAATAGGCGGATAATGCTACATACGTGTAATTTTACACAAAAAACAAGAGAGAAAGGAGTGTCCCTGTTGCCATTTGATTTAGATTTACAATCCATTCAGGAAATGCGGGATGCAGTTCAGAAAGCTAAAGAAGCACAGCAAAAGTACTTGGCGTTTTCCCAAGAACAAGTCGACAAAATTGTGAAACGGGCTGCCGAAGCGGCTGCTGCCAAATCACTTGAATTAGCCCAGATGGCGGTCGAAGAAACCGGAATGGGTGTAGTCGAACATAAAAAAATGAAAAATGACGTCGGTTCACATGCTGTCTATGAATCTATTAAAAACGAGAAGACAGTTGGAATCATTAACGAGGACCGTACAAAGAAAATAGTCGAAGTCGCCTCACCTTTTGGGGTGATTGCCGGGATCATTCCAACGACAAATCCAACTTCGAGTGCGATTTTTAAAGCATTAATCGCACTAAAAACAAGAAATGGAATCGTATTTAGTCCGCACCCACGGGCAGTGAAATGCTCAGTCGCCGCTTTAAAGATTTGTTTGGAGGCAGCAGTTGATGCGGGAGCGCCGGACGGAATTATTGGCTGGATCTCAAAACCAACAATGGCAGCAACCACTGAATTAATGCACCATCGTGATATTAATTTGATTTTAGCAACTGGCGGAAAAGATTTAGTCCGTGCTGCCTACAGTTCAGGTAAGCCTGCATATGGTGTCGGTCCTGGAAACGTGCCCGTCTATATCGAAAAAACCGCCAATATCGAAAAAGCGGTCAAAATGATTGTTCAAAGCAAAACGTTTGATAATGGCACGATTTGTGCAACGGAACAAGCCATTGTGGTTGACCAGAATGTCAAAGAAATGGCCGTAAGGGAGCTTAAAAATAATGGCGCCTATTTCTTAAATGAGCAGGAGAAATCACTTTTAGAAAAGGTGATTTCACCATTGCCAGGAAAGCTGAATCCAGCAATTGTTGGTCAAAGAGCTGTCAAGATTGCGGAATTGGCGGGTATTTCCGTTCCAGCCGACACAACGATTTTAATTGCGGAAGAAACGCGGATAGGGAAGGACGTTCCTTTTTCCATTGAAAAACTTTCGCCGATCTTTCCGATTTATACAGCTGAAAGCTATGAAAGTGCAAAAGAGCTGTGTGTGAAAATCTTAAATTTAGGCGGGATGGGACATAGCTTATCCCTTCACACCAATGATGACAATGTAGCCCGTGAATTTGCGCTATTCATGCCAGTATCACGACTGATGGTGAATACTCTTTCTTCCATTGGTGCGGTTGGAGCCACAACGGAATTGATGCCATCGCTGACACTTGGCTGTGGATCATTTGGAGGTAATATTACTTCAGACAATCTAACGGCCCGCCATTTAATCAATATCAAAAGAATGGCCTATGGAACAAAAGAGGTTAACGTTCCAAAACCATCCAGCAAAAGTCCTGCTCCACAATGGGGTGCCAGCAACCATGTAGACGAGATTGTGAATCATGTTTTAAGCAATGTGAATGTATCGGGCCAGCTAGATTCGCAGGTCATTTCTGAATTGGTAAATCAAGTATTAAAAAAATATCAAATGAATTAATAGGAGGAATTTACAATGGCGAGAGAATTAACAGCATTAGGAATGGTGGAAACAAAAGGTTTGGTAGCATCCGTGGAAGCAGCAGATGCAATGGTAAAGGCAGCAAATGTACATTTAGTCGGTAAAGTACATGTTGGCGGCGGGCTTGTAACGGTTCTTGTCCGCGGAGATGTAGGTGCGGTTAAAGCGGCAACTGAAGCAGGTGCGGCAGCAGCAGAACGTGTTGGTGAACTATTATCTGTACATGTCATCCCACGTCCGCACAACGAATTGGAGAGCATTTTACCAAAATTAGAAGTGGAAGTGTAAGAAGTAAGGAGCCAATTCGATGAATGAACAATCTATTCGAACGGTTGTTGAAGAAGTGATTCAGCAATTGTTAAAAAAGGACTTCAGACCCAATACAATCTCGATGGCTGTCTCTGCACGCCATTGCCACTTAAGTCAAGCTGATTTAGAAACGCTTTTTGGCAAAGGGTATGAGTTAACGAAAAAAGCGGACTTGTCTCAGCCCGGTCAATTTGCGGCTAATGAAACGTTGGTCATTGTCGGACCAAGAGGAAGCATTGAAAAAGTGCGAATCCTCGGTCCGGCCCGTTCTTTAACACAAGTGGAAGTCAGCAGAACGGATGCAGTAAAGCTTGGGTTGAAACCGCCCGTAAGGGAATCTGGCAATATTGCTGGTTCTGCACCGATTACTCTGGCAGGGCCCAAAGGAAGTATTTTCAAAAATGAAGGACTGATCATTGCCCAGGCTCATATTCATATGCACCCTGAGGATGCCGCTTATTTTGGCGTTGAAAACGGCGAGTATGTACGAATTCGAACAGAAGGGGAACGCCCGGTTTCGTTTGAAAAAGTACTTATAAGGGTTTCACCGAGATATCAGCTTGAAATGCATATCGATACTGATGAAGCTAATGCCGGATTAATTACAAGCGGTCAGGCTGGTTTCATTGTTAAGGATGGGGAGCCTTTAGTAAAACCCCAGCCTGTGACCAATCAGGTATCACCTGAACAAAACAAACCAAAAGAAGTTCATTTTCAAAAAAATCTCTTAACCAAAAGAGATGTGCAGGCATGTCAGTACGAAATGATATCGGTTCGGAAAGGCACAATTGTGACTCCATTGGCACGAGATGCAGCAAGAGAGTTGAAAAAAAGCATCCAGGTTATGGATTAGTTTAAGGGGATGATTTTTTGTTAGTTGGAACGGTGATAGGAAATGTATGGGCGACAAGGAAGGAAGAGAATCTAACAGGATTAAAATATTTATTTGTCCAGCCGGAGCTTCCATCCGGAGCGCCTATCCTTTCACCGTTTATTGCGGTGGATCGGATTGGTGCCGGAGTCGGAGATAAAGTGATGGTCACAACGGGAAGTGCGGCGGCAAATATTATCGGTGATCATAGAATGCCGATTGATGCTGTCATTATCGGAATTATCGATTCTATTGATGTTGAAGGAGGTGCGTAAGTGATGTCAAAAGCCTTAGGAATGATTGAAACTAGAGGGCTGATTGCCTCGATCGTTGCCGCAGATGCAATGGTTAAAGCAGCGGATGTACGTTTAGTTAAAAAAGAAAAAGTGGACGCCGGACTCGTTTCGATTTTAGTAGAAGGAGATGTCGGGGCTGTCCAGGCAGCGGTCGATGCTGGCAAGTATGCAGCTCAAAATGTCGGCGTGCTAGTAACCGCGCATGTGATCCCGCGTCCGGATGAGGGAGTAGGACAAATGTTGGCACAGACGCCGAAAAAGGCAGAGGAGAAACCAAAACCTGCAAAAAGGGGTCAAAGAGCAAAACAAGATGAGCCTCCTGCACAAACAGAATAATTTTTAAAAGAATGGAGGAAGAAACATGGCTTTCAAACGTAAAAAAATTGCTGTGATTGGTGCAGGATTTACTGGTGCAACAGCAGCGCTGATGATTGCGCAAAAAGAATTAGGTGATGTCGTTCTGGTTGATATCCCGTCTCAAAACGATCCGACCAAAGGGAAGGCACTGGATATGCTGGAAGCAAGCCCTGTCCAAGGCTTTAATGCAAATATAACGGGTACCTCAGATTATGCGGATATACAGGATGCTGATTTGGTGTTAATCACTGCAGGGCTGCCGCGGAAACCAGGGATGAGCCGGGATGATTTGGTTTCTACCAATGCAAAAATTATCGAGCAAGTCTCGAAAAATATTAAAAAATATGCGCCGAATAGCTACATTATCGTTTTAAGTAATCCTGTTGATGCGATGACCTATGTTTGCTATAAAACAACAGGGTTTCCTAAAAATAGGATTATCGGTCAGTCCGGAGTCTTAGATACTGCGCGTTTCAACACTTTTGTTGCACAGGAATTGAATGTGTCAGTGGAAGATATTTCAGGTTTTGTCCTTGGCGGGCATGGTGATGATATGGTCCCATTGGTTCGATTCTCTTATGCCGGCGGAATCCCGCTTGATAAAATTCTTCCGCCTCACCGAATTGAAGCGATTGTGGAAAGAACGCGTAAAGGCGGCGGCGAGATTGTCAGTTTGCTAGGTCAAGGCAGTGCCTACTACGCCCCGGCAGCATCGATGGTCCAAATGGCTGAAGCCCTATTAAAGGACAAAAAACGAATCTTGCCATGTATTGCCTATCTGGAAGGGGAATATGGCTATCAGGATTTATATCTAGGGGTTCCAACGATCCTTGGCGGCGATGGGATTGAAACGGTCATTGAAATTGCGTTAACCCCTGAAGAAAAAACAGCCCTTGATCAATCAGCCCAATCTGTTCGGAATGTTATGTCGGTTTTGAAGACACGATAATATTTGGATAATATATCCTGTGAATCCTTTTACAATTCTATATTAAACTAGTAACACCTAGTTTTGGAAATAGTCGTGTATGGGATATGGTTTTACTTTTATATTTCCAGGAGATTTACTTTGAAAGGGGAAGGGTTTATGGAGCAGGGAAACAACCATTTACAAAAAGCGCTTAAACCAATTCATCTCTGGGGTATTGCTGTAGGGATGGTCATATCCGGCCAATATTTTGGCTGGAACTATGGTTTTGAATCAGGTGGCACCATCGGTCTCGGCATTGCCGCACTGATTATAATTGTCTTTTATACGACTTTTATTTTTAGTTATTCAGAGCTTTCAACTTCCATCCCTCATGCCGGCGGGCCGTCTGCCTACGCCCGAAAGGCAATGGGGCCGTTTATGGGCTTTATAACCGGTATAGCATGTTTACTGGAATTCGTTTTTGCCCCTCCAGCGATTGCAGTTTCTGTTGGAGCGTATATCAATTTCCTAATCCCAAGTATTAATGCCGTTTATGCAACGGTCGGAATGTTTATTTTATTTATTTTGGTCAACCTCATCGGTGTAAAAGGTGCCGCTATCATTGAGTTAGTGGCAACGGTATTGGCACTGATCGGTCTCTCGATTTATTATGTGGCCGGTTTACCTCATGTTCAATCATCCAATATATTTAATGATAGGGCTTTTAGTCATGGCTGGTCCGGTGTTTTAGCAGCGATTCCATTTGCCATGTGGTTCTTCCTTGCGATTGAGGGGGGAGCGATGGCAGCAGAAGAGGTGCGCGACCCGAAAAAGGATATTCCCAAAGGCTTTATTTCCGGTATTTTAACGCTTGGTGTGGCAACGATTTTAACCTTAGTCGTAACGGCAGGACTTGGCGGCGGTACCGGTAAACCGGCGGATTATCCTCTTCCACAGGCATTGGAAAGTATTTATGGAGAAGGCAGCTTTATTCCAAAATCAGTTGCCATTATCGGTTTATTTGGTTTAATTGCCAGCTTGCACGGTATTATTATTGGTTATTCCCGTCAAACGTTTGCCCTGGCTCGAGCAGGATACCTGCCTAAGTTTTTGTCTAATCTTTCGAAACGCGGGGTGCCGCATTGGGGCTTGATTGTTCCTGGAGCGATTGGAGTGATCGCAGCAGGCTCAGCAAACTTTGCTAATGCGTTGATTATCCTATCCGTTTTTGGTGCGATTACGATGTACTGCTTAAGTATGGTTTCGTTGTTTGTGCTGCGGAAAAAGGAGCCGAATTTGGAAAGACCATTTAAGGTGAGCTATCCTGTGGTACCGGCGATTGCATTAGTATTGGGTGTTTTCTCTTTCTTCTGCGTGGTAAAATACAGCGTGTTAACGACAACTCTTCCATTGTTTGGAGTGGAGCTGCCTTTGGCGGGTGTGATTCTGACGATTTTTGGTGTGGCGATTGTCTACTATTTCTTAGTAGGATCCAAGAAACTTCGTCCAATGTCGGAGGAGTTTGTTTCAATTGAGGATGTGACTTCTGGAGAAACAGGGACAGATGAGAAAATAGGATAACGTTCAATAGAAAAAGATGTTCCATTGGGCGGGGCATCTTTTTTATATTAGTTGAAATGATTGGATACAGAGGATCCTCAAATAATGCCCCTGTTCGTATAAGTTATCATGAACGAAACTAGCTCCTTACTCGTAACACCGCAGGTTAACTAGCAAAGTTATATCGTGCAGGTGAATTAACCTCTGTTTGCGTGCCAACAGAAGATGAGAACTGGATGTTTCATGATAGGAAGTATTTGTTAACAAGCATAAATAGATAAAAGCAGTTGGCATTGTCTGCCTTGACTGATATAATAGTAGGATATGAAGTGGAATACGATGTAATGTGGGGGAACCGGTGATGCCGGTTGAGATTTAGTCCGTGAGACGATGACCCTTGGAACCTGATCTGGTTGATACCGGCGGAGGGAACATATTCTTAAACAATTAATTGTTTGCTGATATGCACTCAGGTTTCTTTGCCTGGGTGTTTTATTTTGTTTAAGCAAGTTTTTGCCTTCTAACCAACACTGAGGTTTCAGCCTATTTATTTTGTTTCACTTTAGATATTATTTTTACATATGGGGGATTCTACATGAAGAAATGGCTAGTACTAGTCCTTTCAGTCCTTTTAGTGACTGGATGCAGCAGCAAAAAAGAAACAGAAAACGCAAAAGAAAAAAAACAGCCGCTTAAAAAGGTCTCGATTGTACTGGATTGGACGCCAAATACCAATCATACTGGATTATATGTAGCAAAAGAAAAAGGATTCTTTAAAAAAGAAGGCTTGGATGTGGATATTATCATGCCGGGTGAGACCGGTGCTGACCAACTTGTAGCTTCTGGCAAGGCGCAGTTTGGTGTTGGCTACCA
This sequence comes from Neobacillus sp. C211, assembly GCF_051842875.1. NCBI lineage: Bacteria > Bacillati > Bacillota > Bacilli > Caryophanales > Bacillaceae > Neobacillus > Neobacillus sp. C211. The sequence continues at coordinate 60,589 of NZ_JBPXRO010000026.1, read as the reverse complement.
AGAAGCGATTACCCAGGCACGTATTCAAGGGGTACCGCTCGTATCGATCGCTGCAGTGATTCAACACAATACATCAGGATTCGCTTCACCAGCTGGCAAACAGATTCAATCTCCGAAAGATTTTCAAGGAAAAACATATGGTGGATGGGGCTCGCCAGTCGAAAAATCTGTCATCACTTCTCTCATGAAAAAGGAAAACGCCGATGCCAATAAGGTGAAAATCGTGAACATGGGGGATACGGACTTTTTTACGGCTGTGAAACGAGACATCGATTTCGCTTGGATTTACTATGGGTGGACTGGTGTAGAAGCAGAGCTTCGTAATGAAAAAATTAATATGGTTTACTTAACAGATTACTCTGACAAACTGGACTACTATACACCTGTTTTAGAAACAAACGAAAAAATGATTGAAGAGAACCCAGAAACGGTTAAGGCATTCGTAAATGCCGCTGCCAAGGGGTATGAATTTGCCATTAAAAACCCTGATCAAGCTGCAGATATCCTGATTAAAGCAGCACCGGATTTAGATCCAAAGCTGGTAAAGAGGAGTCAAGAATGGTTGTCTCCGAAATATCAGGATGATGCAAAGGAATGGGGAATTCAAAAGCAAGAGATTTGGGAAAATTATGCCCAATGGATGTATGAGAATAAGCTTCTTGATAAGAAATTAGATGCGAAAAAAGCCTTTACAAATGAATTTTTACCAAAACAATAGGGGGTAGAAAAATATGGCGAATGCATTAATCAGCATTCAAATCATCCCGAAAACAAAGGGTGGAGAAGACGTCATTCCATACGTCGATGAAGCCATTAAAGTCATTGCTGAATCTGGTGTGAAATATGAGGTACACTCATTAGAAACAACAATGGAAGGCGAACTCCACGAATTATTTACGGTGATTTCAAAAATGAATGAACGAATGATTGAAATGGGAAGCAAAAATGTCATTTCTCAAGTGAAAATCCTTTATCAGCCAACAGGCATTGCCATGGATGACTTAACGGAAAAATATCGATGATGAGGAAGAATCTTGTAAAAGGGTGGAGACCGATTTTGGTTCTCCTCCTTTTGTTTGTCATTTGGGAGATTGTCGTTAAATTAGCAGAAGTGCCGGAATGGCTTCTTCCGCCGCCATCAAAGATTTTCATAGAGGCCATTGCCGGTTGGCCTGATTTTTATCCAGATGTGTTTTCAACGGTTAAAATTTCACTATTTGGATTTGTAGTTGGAGCATTCATTGGACTGGCGGTCGCCGTTTTATTCCATCTGGTGCCTGTTTTAAGGGATTCTTTCTATCCATTATTGATTTTATCGCAAAATGTTCCCATTATCGTTCTGGCTCCACTGTTGGTGATTTGGTTTGGGTTTGGCTTATTGCCCAAAATGATTGTCATCACCCTTGTTTGTTTCTTTCCCATTACAGTGGCCGCCTTGGATGGATTTAGCCAAACCCCTTCAGAGTTGAAGCATTATATGAGGATGGCAGGTGCATCCAAAACACAGCTTTTTTGGAAATTGGAGCTGCCGTTTTCTTGGCCTTCGATTTTTTCAGGCTTTAAGGTTTCTGCCACGTATAGTGTAATGGGTGCCGTTATTTCTGAATGGCTTGGTGCTAAGCAGGGGATTGGTGTCTTTATGACATTCGCATCGTCGTCTTTTCGAACGGACCGGGTGTTCGTTGCCATTTTTACGATCATGTTCTTAAGCCTCTTGTTTTTCTTTTTCATCGTTTTTATGGAACAAAGAGTGGTTCGATGGCAGCCGAAAGGAGATGAGAAAAAATGAGCTATCTTCGTTTTCAAAACGTTACAAAACGTTTCGGGCAAAATGAAGTACTGAAAGACCTTGATTTTTCCATTAATAAAGATGAATTTGTTTCTATTATTGGCCCTTCAGGAAGTGGGAAAAGCACCATTTTCAATTTAATAGGAGGAATTCTTTCACCAGATGAAGGAGAGATCCTATTAGACGGCCAGTGCATTAATGGCAAGCGTGGTTTTATTAGTTATATGCCTCAAACTTCTTCTCTTTTCCCGTGGAGGACGATACTTGAAAATGTCCTTCTTGGCCAAGAACTTCAGGGAAAAAAAGATTTAAAAGCAGCACGAGAAATGCTGGCGATTGCAGGACTCTCTGATTATGAAAACGCCTATCCTCACATGCTATCTGGAGGAATGAAGCAGCGGGCTGCTTTTATCCGTGCCTTATTGAGCCCGCAAGAGTTGATCTGTCTTGATGAGCCTTTTTCAGCATTAGATGAGCTAACCCGGTTTGAAATGCAGAAATGGTTATTGGAAATGTGGGAATCACATCGAAGGACTATTCTTTTTATTACTCATCATATTGAGGAAGCACTGTTTCTATCCGATCGAGTGATGATGCTGTCTGGTAAGCAAGCAAAGGTCGTTTCAAACATAGAGGTTCCATTTGAAAGGCCGCGGCACGAAGGTATTCTACTAGATGAAAGCTTTATTCAACGGAAAAGGGATGTATATTACCAATTAGTAGGTGAAATCAAATGAACATGATCGACGCTCATATACATTTGGATCGCTATCAGGATGAGGAAATCAAAAGGATTGTATTGGATTCTGCCCATATCGAAGCCTTGATTTCTGTATCCTTTCATTTGGATTCCAGTAAAAGAAACCTTTTGCTTTCACAAAAATATCAAAAGGTAAAACCTGCATTTGGCTACCATCCAGAACAAGCATTGCCTTCTGAAAACGAGCTAAAGGGGCTGCTAAATTGGATGGACGACCACCGTGACGAGATGATTGCTGTAGGAGAGGTGGGGCTGCCATACTACTTAAGGCAAGAGCAGGGGATTTCGATTGCTCCTTATCTTGAAGTATTAGAAGTGTTTATAAGTAAGGCGAAAATATGGGACAAACCGATTGTTCTTCATGCTGTTTACGATGATGCGCCTCTCGTTTGTGACCTTCTCGAAAAATATTCTGTTTCCAAAGCGCATTTTCATTGGTTTAAAGGGGATCAGAAAACAATAGACCGAATGATTAGAAACGGCTACCATATTTCTATTACCCCGGATGTGGTGTATGAACGAGAAATCCAGCAGCTTGTAAGCGTCTATCCTCTCGAGCTCATGATGGTTGAAACAGATGGTCCTTGGCCATTTGAAGGTCCATTTGAAGGGAAAATGACCCATCCGAATATGATGGAGGAATCCATAAGGAAACTCGCCCTGCTTAAGAAGCTTTCCGCTGCGGAAGTTTCAGATGTTTTACATCAAAACACAAAAGGGTTTTATCAATTAACATCTTGAAGCTGCCGATCAAACATTGGCAGCCTTCTTTATTTGTAAAAGTTTTTTATCTTCCCTGATTTCCGCACTAGAGTAACATGCATGTTCTAGCAATAGACGGTCCATCAATGGGGGGTTCCTCCGAAATAACTTCTTATCTAAGGGGTTTACTTCTTAGCTCTTTCTTGAATAAGAGAAGGGGTTATTTGTAAGTAAATCGAAGTTAAGCAGAAGATGTTATTTTGTTTACCATCTGGATGTACTACTCAACATTAAGGAGGAAAACAATTATGAGCGAAACAAAGTCATTACGAGGACTCGCTACAGTCAGTTTTTGGACGGATGACCTAGCAGCTGCAAAGAAGTAGTACACCGAGCTGTAGTTTCCCCATTCGTAAGCCTTGTTTTGTGATACTCCCAGACCTATGAGTTTTCTCACTCTTGTTTTGGGTGTTTTCCATTGTTTCCATTCAATCATACGGAGTCTTCTTCTTATCCACTCATCAAATTCTTTAAACTTACTTGGTGTATCCGCTAAAGCAAAGTAACCACACCACCCCGTTAGGTATTGATTTAGTTTCTCAATTCTTGTTTCCATTGGGATGGATTTTGAACGTGAAGTTAGTTCCCGTATTTTCGACTTTAGTCTTTTGATACTTTCCTATGAAATATATGGATTGGATGAATCCAACACTGCCGGACCATGAAACAACTAAAATAGGTATTGCACCCCACGGAAGGGCGTGGAGAATGATAAAAGCGGAATTATGGCGTGAGCTTTTATGTACCACAGAAAGTAAAAACGCTAAACTCTATCCCAAATTGAGTTTAGCGTTTTGGAAATCCGTTGCTAAGGCTAAAGCGCCGAGGAGGCTCACCGGCACGCCCGCGGTAAGCGAAGCGCCTGGAGTGGAAATCAACAGACAGGTTTAACATAGTTTTTTAATTTCTAAGCTCTTTTTGATACAACCTACCATCTAATGGAGGAATATTACGATAAAACCGTTGAGCAAAACACTTTATCTAGTAAAAAACAGAAATTTTTTGAAAAAATAGCAAATTCCTATTATAATAAAACTAACCATTTTTAAGACCAAGTCCTAATATGTAGTAATAATTTCAAATAAACTGGAGATAAAACATGTCAATCGAAACGAAACAAAGGAAACCAAGAATTTCTGCTTATTTTAAGACACTCGGAATCAAGGACTGTAAAAGCAAGCGGGGCTTTTGGAAGCACGTTACTGGAGTAGATTCAGTCTTGGCAGAGGAACTTGAACCACTTATATGCCGCAAAAAGCAGGGAAATATTTATGAGGTAAAGAATGGTACTTTGCCTTTCAGCTTGGCAGTGGAATCATGGACGAAGTCATTTCATAAGTCTTTCCTGACTTGGATAAACCAGCAAAAACAACTAAAGCCAAAGCGAATTTTGGAAATTGGATGTGATAATGGATTGTTGGCATGCTGGTACGCCACACGGTTTCCGGATGCGGAGATAATTGGAATCGATCAGTCAGGGAACGGAATCCGGTGTGCCAAAGAGTTGGCTAAGCAGCTAGGTCTTACTAATGTGAGCTTTTATCGAATCGATTTTATGGATTTAAGAGAGCATTTTTTGCTGAACTCTTTTGATCTCATTATTTCTGTGCGGGCCTTTCATGAGATTATGGGACCTCTTTTCTTCCCAAAGTATTGGTCACTACCAGATTACTTGAAGGAAAATCCAACATATGGAGACAGTAAGTATTTACAAATAGTCGATGATTTGTTAACCGACGACGGAACCTATCTCTCTTGTGAGCGATTGGAAAACCCCGCAGATGTCGGGAAGTGGGCAAATTCGCTATCACAAGCCAATTTCCAAGTCCAGTGGGATGACTGCGACATCATAGATTATCATGAGTTAGGAGCAAATAAGCGTTCTCCTATTATTGTAGCGACAAAAAGGCAGACTGGGATCACAACCTTAGAAGGTATGGAACACCTTTATACGAAAGATCATCCAATCGTATTAGAGGCCGGGAAATCCTACAGCGGGGCGAAAGCTGAGTTTGCCTATCACCGCTTGGGGGAGAAAACATTCAAATCAGGCCACTATCTGGATGTGCCCAACCACTGGCATATGTTTCGATTTGAAATTTGGGAGACCAGCAGTTTTCTGATTGTCTATAATTACGGTAATATGGGGCATCGTCATTTGGACATACTTTCTGCCGGTGCATATTTAGAGGCACAACTGCTGATAGAGGAGGCAAAGGAAAAGTCCAGTCACCTCGGACCAATTGTATAATACAACAGCCTGGAAGCACGTCCAGAAAAGCTATTTTATACTTAATTCAAAGGCAATAAAGAAACTATTGGGTTTAAATATAAAATTAATTTGCAATTAGAGAGTCTACATGAAATTGTAGGCTTTTTTTCTCTCTAAAAATTCAAAAGGGGCAAGTGTTTATTCTCGATAGCAGGAAAAATGCATAAAATAGATCCCATCGGTCAATGTTTCACGATATTTTTACAATCATTTTATAAGAAATAGAGGGAAGTCATTATGTCAACCTTAACAGGGTTTCTGCCCAGCACTTCCGCTTTTAAATTTGGAAACAGCTTTCCACAAGTTCCATTATGGAAAATGGATGTTTTGGGTCTGCGGATTCCAATCGGTAATGCATCATAAGGCCTTTGTGGCGGAATGATTTATGCAGTCATAGATTACTTTGAAGCAAAAATGCCGATTCCGTCCAATCCGACAGCCCCTCCATCTGGTCCATTGTTCAAATATATCGTTAATCGGCAGATGGAAAGCTTTCATTTGCCCTTTGGTCTTATTAAATATATGGTTTTGATGAATCCTGTCCTCCCGGATCATGAAACAACCGCTAGTAAACTAGGAGCTGCACCGCACGGAAGAACGTGGAGCATGATTAATGAGGAATGGCCGAGAATAAAAAATGATCTTGATAACGGAAAGCTATCACCGCTTGGTTTAGTCAGAGTAAAATCCCTTAATCCTTTTCAGATTAGACAAAACCATCAAGTTCTTGCATATGGGTATGACTTCAATGAAAATAATCTGTCCATTCATATCTATGACCCTAATTTACCAAACGATGATCATGTAACTATATCTTTAAGTATTGATAATCCCGAATCGCCAACAACTGTTGTTCATTCAAAATCATCTGAACCGATTTATTGTTTCTTTAGAACGAATTACAACTTTACAAGGCCAATAGATTTAAACTAGATTTCAAGCGGCTCGTTTACGGAAAAAAACAATGAAAGGATCAATGGGGGTTAAATAAAATGACTCCGGCCCAATACCGGAGTCATTTACTAGCTGCATAAAAAGGTCTTTTTTAAACTGTCCACTTTACGGGTCACAGTTCAAGAACCAAAGTGGCGTACCTTTTTATTTTACCTAATGAAATTAAATCTTATTTGTTGTACAAAACTCGGACAAGAGGCATGGTGAAAAGGATTTTTTATTTAAGTCCAGTGGGATATCTCGAAGGAATTTTTGTACAGGAGGGCTTTCGAAGAAAAGGGATGGGAAAACAGCTTTTGGCAGCCTGTGAAATTTGGGCAAAGGAACGGGGCTGTAAAGAATTTGCAAGTGATCTGGAACTAGATAACATAGATAGTTTAAGATTTCATCTGAAGAGTGGATTTCAGGAAGCCAACCCAATTATTTGTTTAACGAAAAAATTATAGAAATCGAACCTTCTTCCACAGAGACTCTCAAACTCCAATGATACTACAACAAATAGTAATTCCTAAAATTAGGATAGACTGGTAAAGTTTTGTAATTTCACTTCCAACCGATGAAATACTTTGAAAAAGTGACTTCGTGGGTTTATTTCAAGTGATCAAGAACTGGGGAAAATATAACCTGGATAAAGGCGGGAAACCGTTCATGGATTGTATATCTTCCGAGTTAAAGGATGTGGAGGATCTCTCACTCATTCAATATGTTTCGGAAACCATTCAAAAACAGGAAATTCGCAGCTTATTTGAATCATTTTGTGAACAAGAAGAGCTGGTTTTCGACAAGGAAGTTAGCGGCCAAGCTGAAAATGATACATATCTAGAACCTGAATGTGGAGATCTTGACGATACGCTGACGCATCGTGAGACGAGAAGGGGGCAAAAAGAAGAAGAAAATAAAAAAGATAAAAAAAAGAAAAACAACAACAAGAAGCATTTAATCCAAATATAGAGAAAAATCCAGACACAGAAAATAATCAAAAAGAAGTAGATGTAAAAGAAATTATTGAGTTTTGGGACGACAATGGATTTGGTTTTTCGAACATGAATGCGAAAGAGCAGCTGTTCGTTTGGTTAGAGGATTCTAGCTTTTTACAGCCGAAAGAGGTGATTTTAAAAGCGATGAAAATTGCCTGTGCCAACAACAAGCGAAGGCTGAGTTATGTGGTTGTGATTTTGAAAAACTGGGTAAATGACTCCTTACTGACCGTAGAAGAAATTGATTCTTTTTATGAGAGTCAAAATTCTGCACCAAAGCATAGGCAATCAACCGAATCCTTTCCTGCCGGAAGAGTAATTTCAAGTGGATTTAAACTTGACCTTACGGCAGGTGAAGAGGGATGAGTATGGCAGAAAAAGCGTTTTTAGGAAGCTTGATGAAGGCGGAGTACTTACTCCGAGATCCCGTCATTCAACCTGAACAGTTAGAAAGTACACGGCATAAAGAATTAATGCGAAAGCTGTGTTTGCCTCAACAGCTTACTGACTATTTAAATTAATTTTATCTATGGGAGCTAGTGGGTTTAAAAAAATAAAATAGCCAACATTACATTGACAAGACTATGTAATGCTCTTACAATTGAAAATGATTATCAACATCAATTGGGAGGAAGTTATATGTTTTATGCAATTAATCGTCGGAATATTTTATTAACATTTATTTTTATTTTTTTATTATCATCAGTATCACTTGGTTGTACAAATGCTAGTGATAAGGATACAACGTCAAAGAATGTAAAAGATAATATGCTTACGATCGCTTGGGCGAGGGATGTGGGCGAAATGAATCCCCATGTTTATAATCCTTCACAATTATTTGCTCAGTCAATGGTATATGAACCGTTAGTAAGTTACGGAGTTGGAGGAGAGCTAAAACCGCATCTTGCTGAGTCATGGGAAATTTCTGAAGACGGAAAAGTATATACATTTCATCTGCGTAAAGATGTGAAATTTTCTGATGGAACAAGTTTTAATGCAGAAATTGTGAAAAAGAATTTTGATACAATTTTGAATCACATGGAATTACATAGTTGGTTGGGTTTCCTTTCTAAAATTAAAAATATAGAAGTTATCGACGAAAATACGTTTAAAATGACATTAACTGAAGCCTATTATCCAACGATTCAGGAGTTAGCTGTTGTTCGACCTGTTCGTTTCTTAGGTGAAGCTGGATTCCCTGAAAATGGTGATACCTCAAAAGGAATTGTGAAACCAGTTGGTACAGGCCCATGGATTTTGGAAGAGTATAAAGCGGATGAATATGCGATTTTCAAACGAAACGAAAACTATTGGGGTGAGCTTCCAAAAGTAGAAAAAATTCAAGTGAAAGTCATTCCTGATGCAGAAACGAGAGTACTAGCGTTTGAAAAAGGTGAGCTAGATTTAATTTACGGAGAAGGTGTGATCAGTTTAGACGCTTTCAAACAATTAGAATCAACTGATAAATATGAAACTAGCATTTCTGAGCCAGTCGCGACAAGACAGCTTGTTATGAATACAAACAGAGAACAGCTTTCCGATGTACGTGTTCGCCAAGCGTTACATTATGGATTTAATAAAGAGGCAATGGTGAAAGGAATCACTTCTGGACTAGAAGAAGCAGCAGATTTTATTTTACCGACAAACTTGCCTTATACTTCCGAAATTGATGTTAAGAAGATTGGATATGATGTTAAGAAAGCAGAAGCGTTATTAGACGAAGCAGGCTGGACACTTCCTAAGGGGAAAACGGTTCGGGAAAAAAATGGACAGCCACTTGAAATTGAAATGATGTACGATTCAGCAGAATCTATTCAAAAAGCAATGGCAGAAACGCTACAATCAGAATGGGCTGCCATTGGTGTGAAATTAAATATTGTTGGGGTAGAGCTTGCTGTTCAAGTTCAAAGATTTAAAGATAATAAGTTTGATATTAATTTCTTTAGTAACTACGGTGCTCCATATGATCCGCATACATTTATAAACATTGTGGCAAAAGAAGGATTTGGATTTAATGAAGCCATTTCAGCCTATCCAAACAAAGCGGAATTACTTCAACAAATGGCCCGGGTTCCTCAGACAACAGACGAAAATGAACGTCAACAGCTGTACACATCTATATTAACATCACTGCAGGACCAAGGAGCAATTCTTCCTATCTCTTATATTAAGAAAACAGCGATTTATCAAAAAGATGTCAAGAACTTCAATTTCTCTGCGAATCGTGACGAAAATCCATTTACAGGAATTATCATCGAGCAGTAAGCAGGTAGGAGGCTATTATGGGCAATTATATTATAAAACGAATAATGTCCATTATCCCGGTTTTTCTTTTTGCCGCACTTCTAACAACTGGAATGATTCACTTTTCACCGGTGGATCCGGCTGAGGCTTATTTAACAGCAGCACATATCGAACCGACCGATCAGATTTTGGCCCAGAAAAGACATGAATTTGGTTTAGATCAACCATTCTTCATTCAATATGTAAACTCTATTATGAAGATATGCCAACTTGATTTTGGCATATCTTATGTTTCGAATAAGCCCGTTTGGGACGAGGTGATCTACCGAATTCCAGCAACCCTCCAGCTAGCGCTAGGGAGTTTATTCATCGCGGTGCTTGTCAGTGTCCCTCTTGGCTTTCTAGCAGGAGTAAAGAAAAACAGCGCGATTGATCATTTCAGTCGCATACTTTCCTTTTTCGGGGCATCCATTCCTTCTTTTTGGCTAGGTTATTTATTGATTTTTTTCTTTTCTGTAAAATTGGATCTTTTCCCAGTTGAAGGGTTTGGAACATGGCAACATCTTGTATTGCCTTCCATTACGCTTGCTCTTCCTTTAATAGCGATGTACACAAGATTGTTGCGTGCTAGTATTCTTGAAAATTTACAAGAGCCCTATGTGCTATTTGCAAGGACAAGGGGGATAAAAGAAAAAACCATTATGGCCAAGCATGTCTTAAGAATTGCCATTTCCCCGATGATTACTGGTCTGGGGATGAATCTTGGGAAACTGCTGACAGGAACGATTATCGTGGAGACCGTTTTTTCTTGGCCTGGATTTGGACGTTATTTTATTGAAGCGATTTTTAACCGTGACATACCTATCATTCAATGCTATGTACTAATAGCCGCTAGTTTATTTATATTTAGCAACCTAATGGTGGATTTGATTCAAATGTTTATTGACCCGCGCATATCCAGGAAAGAAGGGCAACAACGATGATAACCAGTATACGCAGGATATTTATAAGTCAAAAAGTGATTCCTATATGTACTATTGTTTTAGGGATTCTTTTTATCGTCACGTTATTGGCTCCCTGGATCGCACCCAATGATCCGATTGCGGTCAATTTAGTTTATAAACTACAGCCTCCCTCCTGGGAATTCCCATTAGGAACGGATCATTTAGGAAGATGTAACTTATCACGCCTTTTATATGGGGGACGAATATCTTTAGGCTTTGCCATGCTCATTTTCATTTCATCTTTAACGATTGGTTTAATAATTGGAACCTTTTCTGGATATAAAGGCGGCTGGGTGGATCAGGTTTTGATGAGATTTTGTGATGGTGTGATGGCTTTTCCTAGTCTTATCCTTATACTTGGACTGGTTGGTATTTTCGGTCCTGGACTTTCGCAGGTCATTTTAGCGCTGATGCTTGTGCAATGGGTATATTACGCGAGAATGTTCCGAGGAATGGTTCTAAGTCTGAAGGAACAAAACTTTATTGCAGCGGCGAAAATAAGCGGCTCATCGCAATGGAAGATTATTAAAAATCATATTGTCCCAAATGTACTCCCTCCACTTGTGGTCATGGGTACATTAGAAATGGGTTGGGCCATCATGGATATATCCGCCATGTCGTTTCTTGGTTTAGGAGTACAACCGCCTACAGCTGAATGGGGAGCGATGATTCACGAAGGAAAGTCGTATATTCGGACGAATCCTGAATTAATGCTTTTTCCAGGTTTGATGATTATGCTCGTAATTGTGAACTTCAATTTATTGGGCGAAGCATTATCCGAACGTTACGGTGTCAAACGTCGATCATAAAAAGGAATGAGAATGTTGGGTACAGAACAATCGTATGTGTTACAAGTGAGAGATTTACATGTACAGGTAAAAACAAAAACTGGTGCTACCACACTTGTTGAGAATATCAATTTTGAACTGAAGCGTGGGGAGGTACTGGGTCTTGTTGGGGAAAGTGGATGCGGTAAAACCGTTACGAGTATGTCCATTCTTCAGCTTCTCAATCGGAAAACGACAACGATTGAAGGCAGTATCGTATTAAAAGGACGCGAATTGAACGGTTTAGGAGAGAAAGAAATGCGTATGATTCGTGGTAAGGATATCGCTTTTATTATGCAAAATCCGATGAATGCATTTACGCCTGTTTTTACAATTGGCCACCAATTTATTGAAACCATTCGATCGCATACACAATGGAATAAAAAACAAGCAAAAGAGCTTGCCATTGAGGCGATGCATCATGTGAACTTACCAGATCCTGTTAAACTATTAAAATACTTTCCTTCTCAATTGAGTGGTGGTATGCTTCAACGGGTGATGATTGCTATTGCAGCTTGCTTACATCCAGCCGTCATTATTGCCGATGAACCCACAACTGCTCTTGATGTAAATAATCAAAAGAAAGTGCTGTACCACTTAGATAAAATTCGTTCTGAATATGGTTCAGCCATATTATTAATATCCCATGATCTCGGTGTCATTTCTGAAATGGCTGATGAAGTTGCCGTTATGCAAAATGGTCGAATAGTAGAAAAAGCGGGTGTATTCCAACTATTTGATGAGCCACAACATGAGTATACAAAAAAACTTTTAAATGCACGGTCAATAGTACATTTTGATAAACCTGTCATCCATTTGGCGTGACCTAGGCATTTATAAGGGGTGAAAAAATGAGTTTATTACAAGTAAATGAAGTAACCCATAGCTATGGATCTCCAACGTTTTTTAACTGGAAAGATCGTTCTAAAAAAATACTTTCCGACATTTCTCTCTCTATTGAGGAAGGAACCTGTTTAGGTTTGCTTGGTACGAGCGGAGCTGGAAAAAGTACCTTAGGAAGAGTGATTCTGGGTCTGGAACGGCCGCAATGTGGACAGGTTCTGTTTCAAGGGCATGATATTTATAACGCAGATAAGCATAGTCGTCAAAAAATTCGTCGTGATCTTCAAGCTGTATTTCAGGACTCATACTCATCGGTTAACCCTCGAATGACGGCTGAACGAATTATTACAGAGCCGCTAGAAAACTATGAAAAGCTAACAATAGCTGAGCAAAAACGAACCGTTATTGATTTATTAGAAAGGGTAGGGCTAAGTGAAGAGGACTTAAAAAAATACCCTAATCAATTTAGCGGTGGGCAATTGCAAAGAATCAATATTGCAAGAGCTATCTCACTCAAGCCAAAGCTGATTGTCTTAGACGAATCTGTCAGTAGTCTAGATATGGTGAATCAAACCCTTATTTTAGAATTACTCAAGGAGTTAAAAGCAGATTTCGGGTTATCATTTCTCTTTATTACCCATGATATTAAAGCTGCCTATACGATTAGTGATAGATTAGGTGTACTAGAAAAAGGAAAATTGGTCGAGCTTTATGATGAAAAATCACAGTTTTTTACTTCAGAACATCCTGTAGTAAATGAGATGAGAGATTCCATGCTGGCTGAGCACCCACGTTTTCGTTCGGTTAGACGTGCTTAATTTAAACAGTATATACACTTTTCGAATGCCTCGATTTCATTTGCATAATCGGGGCTATTGTTCTATTTGAATGGATAGGAGGAGGAAATTCCTAATGAATCATCGTGCGTACCTCACCTTGGCGATTCCCCTAACGATCTCGACGATGACAACGCCCTTGTTAGGTGCTGTAGACACAGCCGTTGTAGGGCAGCTTCCCGATGCGGCATATATTGGAGGAGTTGCTGTCGGGACTCTTATTTTTAATACTTTGTATTGGGTATTCGGTTTTTTACGGGTGAGTACATCTGCTTTTGCCGCACAAGCGAATGGAGCAAGCGATCAAGCCCAAGGAATACTTGCTTTATCGCGTCCATTTTTATTAGCTATTGTGGTTGGGGTGTGTTTTATTCTCTTACAATGGCCGATTGAATATGTAGCTTTGATATTGTTTTCAAATGATTCTGATGTCAGTCAGTTTGCAGCTGAATATTTTCGAATTAGAATTTGGGGAGCACCCTTTACATTGCTGAACTATGTTATCCTTGGCTGGCTAATGGGGATGGCAAAGATTAAAGAATCTTTATGCTTACAGGTGTTAATGAATGTTTTGAATATGATTTTGGCCATTCTTTTTGTCCATGTCTTTTCTTTTGCTGTAAAAGGGGTCGCTGCTGCCGCTTTGATTGCTGAAGTGACTGCCTTTTTATTAGGGATGGTCATTGTGAAGAAGGCATCTCCGTTTGAATGGAGGTTACCATCCTTTCATGAAGTTATAGATACACAGTCTATGAAAAAGATGTTTAACGTTAATAAGGATTTGTTTATTCGAACGATTTGTTTATTAGTTGTTTTTAATATGTTTACAGCAAAGGGTGCTTCGTTTGGAACAAACTTTTTAGCGGCCAATGCTGTTCTTTTTCAAATCCATTATATAATGGCTTATTTCTTTGAGGGGTTTGCTAACGCTACGAGTATTCTCGTCGGCAAAGCGGTAGGAGCAAACGACAAGGATTTATATAAACAAACACTTACTTTATCAAAACAATGGTCGGTGATTATGGCTTTTGTGATAGCTTGTATATATGGATTATTTCAAAAACAAATTATTGCGCTTTTTACCAATCTACCAAGTGTAATCGAACTTTCAACTACATATGGAACATGGCTTATTCTTTACCCGTTTGCAGCGTGTTTTGGCCTTGTCATTTATGGTGCCTTCACAGGTGCAACTGAAATTGCTCCCGTTCGAAACTCTATGATTTACGCAATGATCGTCTATATCCTTATACAAATTACGGCAACACCTATCTGGCATAATCATGGCCTATGGCTGGCTTTTATTCTATACACGTTTGGGCGTTCTGGATTCTTGATCATGTATACTCCTAGATTAAATAAAAGATTATTATCTATAAACAAAGGAATCTGAAAATTACAGCTACTTTTGAAATGAATCATTTGTCATGTAACAAGGAGGAATAAAAAATAGCCAGGTATACAAATGAAATATCTATTGAGGAAGGATCAATTCTTAACATTTCTTTAAATACATTAACCTAAGAAAGAAATCGCCTTCGCACAAAAATAGCTAGAAAATCACTCGAAAATGCAAAAAACGCCTTCAAAAATGAAATTTGAAGGCGTTTTTTGACATTTACGCTCAAAAAATGCCCTCAAATTTGAAAATTGGCGATTCGCTTTACCCTGCCAATCTCGATATCGTAGAAGTGCAAAGGATGCGGGCTTTCACCTAAAAAAACGGACAATCATTCCCTTGAAATCATAATATTTTATTTCACCTTGACTATAAGTCTATTGGGGGTATAATAATATGCATTGAGGTAGTTAAGAATCATATGGACAATAACATGATTAGCAATGACCTAAAAGTATAGCAAGCCTATAGTTACGCCGGTGTGGCGGAATTGGCAGACGCGCACGACTCAAAATCGTGTTCCGTGAGGAGTATCGGTTCGACCCCGATCACCGGTATCAATTTGTATACGAAAGAAAAACGAGAATGCTCGTCATATCAACGTTTAAGCGTTCCTGCTAAGGTAGGGACGCTTTTTTCGTTGCCCTAAAAACCGTCTACGAATAAGTTCAAATCTGACGCACCTGTTTCACACGAGGATAAGGGTTGGGTTTATGAACATATAAAAACGCCTTATAAGCGATATAGGGCGTTTGATTAGTTTTGTTAGCTTCTATAGTTTCTTAGTTTTACAACCAGCGCTGTGGGTATTGTCTTGTTTGAAACAAGTTATTATAGATGATTGATATAATAATTAATAGGAAAGTACCCATTACAACCGAAATAAGGAATCCCCATCCTGCTTGGGAGTTAACAGCCACAAAAGCACTAGCAGCTGCAGGAGGGTGAAGCGTTTTGGTAAGGATCATTAAAATTAGTACGATAGCTAATACTAGGCCAATAGTGAATAGACTCTTACCTAATATACTCCAAGTGATAAGTGCTATAGTGGTAGAAAATAAATGTCCTCCAAAAACGTGGCGAGGTTGAGACAGTTGACCTTTATGAGCACAAAATACAAGCAGACAACTTGCACCAAGAGGACCCAAGGTCATGGGATATCCTAAATTAACCGCTACTAAACCAATGATGATTATAGCAATGAGTCCACCTGTAGCTGAAATAAGAGAATCAATATAATCAATTCTGTCATCTTTTGTAGCTTCGCCCCTCATTTTCTTTAAATATGCTGTTAAACCTATAATTAGTTGATTACTCCAACTTTTCTCCCAACTTTTTTCAGGATTCATAACTTTTTTCCTCTGGCTTTCAAACTAAATTTGGCAAGGGTTTTGTCAGAGCTTTTGCCATAAAAGTTATTTTATACGAAAACTATGAATATTTAAAGAAAAATATATATTCGAATTTTTCGATTACGACCGTTTTTTATCCGCTTCTCATTCTACATACTCTATACAACATCAGTTAATATTACCGCTGGGTTGGCAGCGATCCTATTATTTTCCGATATTCTTAATTTTCTATAAGTTAGGACAGGAGGAATGTCACTAAATGTAAAAAACTGAAGAATTAATAGTTTAACTTTTTAAAGTATAGGACTTTGAAAGATTTTGGATGTTTTTGAAAGATTCTGAATGAAAGTGATTGATTTTTGTTAATCTCTTCGATAGAATTTAATTATAGAAATTGAAGTGATTTCTCTGGAAGAATAAGTTTAATGGAAAGCTTTAAAAGGGAGATGCTGTTTTTAGGGTCTAAAAACTGTGCAAACATAGGGAATTTTAAAAAAAACAGATACTTGATGAATCTATTGTTATCGAGATTTAGGCGTTGAAGACATTTGTTTATGAATACATATGTGAAATTAGGATAGTTAATATCTAGAAAAATACTTTAAAAACAATCAAAAACAATCAAAAACATTCAACGAAAAAGGGCAATACCTATATATAACAAATTTTAAAGGTATGAGATTGATTTCAAACACCGTCACTTTTAAGGTCATTTCTTAGCTACTGAAATTTTCTAAAATGACTCAATAAGAAAAACAATAATGAAGGTTGTGAAATGATGATTTATACGTGCACATTAAATCCATCTGTCGATTACGTCGTACATGTACAAGATTTTCAATTAGGTGAATTAAATCGAATGTCATTAGATGTAAAATATCCAGGTGGGAAAGGTATTAACGTTTCCCGGGTTTTAAAACGTGCGGGAGTTGAAAGTAAAGCCCTTGGGTTTATTGGTGGATTTACAGGTTCATATGTCGAAGAATTTTTAAATGAAGAGGGCATTTCCACAAATTTTATTCATGTAAATGGTGATTCCCGTATTAATATCAAATTGAAAACAGATGAAACAGAAACAGAGATTAACGGGCAAGGCCCTGAGGTTAGCAATGACCAAGTCAGGCAGCTTATCAAACAAGTAGAAAGCTTACAAAATGACGATGTTCTTGTACTAGCTGGAAGCATTCCAAGCTCGCTGCCTAGTGATTTTTATTCAAAGCTTACAAAAATCGCAAAAAAGCAAGGGGCAAAAGTGGTGGTGGATGCAAGCGGCAAAGTACTTCTTGATATCGTTGAACAAGGGCCTTTTTTCATTAAACCGAATCATCATGAACTCGGTGAGTTGTTTGACGTTACGATTAAGACACCAGAAGAGGCGATTCCTTACGGTCAAAGATTGCTTGAATTAGGTGCTGAAAATGTGGCCATTTCTATGGCTGGAAAAGGGGCGCTCCTGATTACGAAGGAAGCGATCTATCAAGCATCTGTTCCAAAAGGAACCGTAAAAAATTCAGTTGGTGCCGGGGACTCACTTGTGGCTGGTTATCTAGCGGATTATTTACAAAAAGGGGATGTTGTGGAAGCGTTTCGAACGGGTGTTGCTACTGGAAGTGCGACTGCGTTCTCATTAGAGCTATGTACGCAGGAAGATGTGGAGCGTCTTATTCCGAAGGTTGAAATCAAAAAAATTAGATTGGGAGTAGTTCTAGCATGAAAATTACAGACTTATTAAAAAAAGATACGATTATCCTTGATTTGCAGAGTACCTCAAAAGTTGATGTAATTGAAGAACTTGTAGGAAAGCTAGAAGCCGCAGGCCGTTTAGAAAGCCGTGAAAATTATAAGGAAGCGATTTTAAAACGGGAATCTCAAAGTACAACTGGAATTGGTGAAGGAATTGCAATACCACATGCGAAAACAAGTGCAGTCAAAACACCAGCAATTGCATTTGGGCGTGCAGTTAACGGAATTGATTATGAATCACTTGACGGTCAGCCAGCACGTTTATTCTTTATGATTGCTGCTAGTGACGGGGCAAATAATACCCACTTAGAGACACTTTCTCGTTTATCAATGTTATTGATGGATGCAGATTTCCGTCAAGTGTTGCTTAAAGCAGATTCCATTGATTTTGTCCTTAAGGCGATTGATGCAAAGGAGCGTGAAGGGGAAGAAGAGGATGAAGTTGTGGAAGATAGCAACGAGAATCTCATCCTTGCTGTTACTGCTTGTCCTACAGGAATCGCCCATACATACATGGCAGCTGATAGTTTAAAAGCAAAAGCAAAAGAAATGAATGTCAACTTGAAGGTTGAAACAAATGGTTCCAGCGGAATAAAGGGAAAGTTAACAGCAGAAGAAATTGAAAGCGCAGTCGCGATTATCGTTGCAGCAGATAAACAAGTAGAAATAGACCGTTTCAAGGGTAAACATGTCATTCAAGTACCGGTAGCACATGGGATTCGCCGCCCTCAAGAACTAATTGAACAGGCATTGAAACAAGATGCACCTGTTTATAAAGTTGGCGGTGGTTCCGCATCGAGAGAGGAAGTAAAAACAGACTCAACAGAACGCCGCGGCTTTTATAAACATTTAATGAACGGTGTATCCAACATGCTGCCATTCGTTGTTGCTGGTGGGATTTTAATTGCCATTTCATTTATTTTTGGGGTCCATGCGTCAGATCCAAACTCCCCATCTTATAATCCAATTGCCGCGACCTTAAAGACTATTGGAAGTAAATATGTATTTTCGTTAATGATTCCTGTATTAGCTGGTTTTATTGCTATGAGTATTGCGGATCGCCCTGGTTTTGTTGCTGGTATGGTAGGCGGTTTAATGGCATCATTGGGCGGGGCAGGATTTTTAGGAGGTATAATTGCTGGTTTTCTTGGAGGATATATTGTCGTTGGCTTAAAAAAAGCGCTTATTCGTCTGCCGCACTCATTAGATGGTATTAAGCCAGTTTTATTATACCCGTTATTTGGTGTATTACTGACAAGTCTTATCATGATGTATATCATTATTAATCCTGTAAAAGCGTTTAATGATGGATTAACAACATGGTTACAAGGATTAGGGTCAACAAATTTGTTATTTTTAGGTTTAATTCTTGGTGGGATGATGGCGATCGATATGGGAGGACCAATTAATAAAGCAGCACTCACATTCGGAATTGCGATGATTGATGCAGGTAACTATGCTCCCCATGCAGCAATTATGGCGGGTGGTATGGTTTCACCATTAGGCCTTGCGTTTGCAACGACATTTTTTCGTAACAAATTTACAGAACAAGAACGTGAAGCAGGAAAAACGAGCTATATTATGGGGTTATCCTTTATTACTGAAGGTGCGATACCATTTGCGGTAGCAGACCCAGCCCGTGTCATTCCAGCATGTGTAATCGGTTCAGCGATAGCGGGTGCCTTAACAATGTTATTTAAAATTGGCTTGCCTGCCCCGCACGGTGGAGTGTTTGTCATTCCAATTGTCATAGGTAATCCATTTCTTTATGCATTGGCCATTTTAATTGGATCAATTGTAACTGCGCTCATAGTTGGTTTCTTGAAACCTATCAAAATAGAAAACAATATTGAAGGTGAAAGGGCCGCATAAAGTGAGGATTGACTGGTCCTTTGACAGTAAGGCATTTAAAACTTGGGCGTCTTGTAGTTATGTATGATCAATAGTTATTTCATATTTTGGAGATCTGTTTGTGTAGACCAATGGCATGAGGAATATGGTTTTACAGTTGGAAATATTGTTCCTAGATACAAAAAGAAAGCCAATAAACCTAGTTAAGTTTTTACAATATAGGGGGAGTATTAAATGACTGAGCAAATTTTTACAATAATTGATGAAGCGGGGATTCACGCACGTCCAGCAACTGTTCTAGTTCAAGCTGCAACTAAATTTAAATCGGATGTAAACCTTGAGTATAAAGGGAGACGGGTAAACTTAGAGTCAATTTTGGGAGTTTTGTCATTAGGTGTCGTTAAAGGTGCCCAAATAAAAATTTCTGCTTCTGGCTCAGATGAGAATGATGTGTTATCGGAATTAACTGAGACATTAAAAAACCATAAATTAATTGATTAATGACTTGCACATTGAAAATTGAATAAGCAACAAAAATAGAGGATGATTCCAAAGTTTATGTTAATGATTTTTATGGATGAAAGAGCTTTGTAATAAATGTGAATTGGACGATATTTAATGATGAAATCTGTTTTTTAATAATACTATTATGTTTTTTTTATAATAAGAGTCTGAAAATTATACCTATTCAATCATATTGGTATTCACCTACTTAAAGGAGGATTTATTATGTCGATAAACGTATTATCTTTAAAAGCTTACAATTTTTATATAAATGGGGAGTGGAGAGAAAGTAAGTCTGGTGAAACTATTAAAATCACTTCACCTTATCTTTATGAAGTTATTGGAAAAGTACAGGCGGTTACGATAGAAGAGATAGATAAGGCAATTAATTTTGCTCATGAGGCACAAAAAATTTGGGCAGAAACTTCCCTTCAAAAACGAGCAAAGTTTTTGTATAAATGGGCAGATGAATTAGTGAACATGCAAGATGAAATTGCTGAAATCATTATGAAAGAAGTAGGAAAAAGTTTGAAAGATGCAAAGAATGAAGTCGTACGTACTGCGGATTTCATTCGTTATACGGTCGAAGAAGCAATGCATATGCATGGTGAAAGTATGAAGGGAGATAGCTTCCCAGGCGGATCTAAATCTAAGATTGCTATTGTTGAACGTGTTCCACTAGGAGTAATACTAGCAATCCCTCCGTTTAACTATCCCGTAAATTTAGCTGCTGCTAAATTAGCACCGGCACTCATTTCAGGTAATGCAGTTATCTTTAAACCAGCTACACAAGGAGCTATTAGTGGTATTAAAATGATTGAGGCTCTTCACAAAGCAAACTTTCAAAAAGGTCTTGTCAATATCGTGACAGGTCGTGGTTCTGTCATTGGTGATTACTTAGTTGAGCATAAAGGTATTAATATGATCTCCTTTACAGGCGGGACAAATACTGGTATTAGTTTAGCGAAAAAAGCAGGAATGATTCCACTTGTACTTGAGCTTGGCGGGAAAGACCCTGGTATTGTGCGTGAAGACGCTGATTTACACGAGGCGGCGAAACATATTATCAGCGGTGCGTTTTCTTATTCCGGTCAACGTTGCACAGCTATTAAACGTGTATTAGTGCATGAAAGTGTAGCAGACGAGATAGTATCCATTTTAAAAGAAGAAATCGAAAAATTAGCTGTAGGTTCTCCGGAAGAAGGCAACACAGTTGTCCCGTTAATTGATGATCAATCCGCTGACTTTGTTCAAGGATTAATTGAGGATGCCATTGAAAAAGGTGCAACTCTTGTAACAGGAAATAAGCGTGAACGCAATTTAATTTACCCTACTCTTCTTGATTATGTGACAGAAGGCATGGCCGTAGCTTGGGAGGAACCGTTCGGACCTGTGCTGCCAATAATCCGTGTATCCTCTGATGAAGAAGCGATCAATATTGCGAATGAATCTGAATTTGGTTTACAGGCAAGTGTCTTTACCAAAGATATTAATAAAGCATTTGCGATTGCGAATAAAATTGAAACAGGCTCAGTTCAAATAAACGGACGTACCGAACGCGGCCCGGATCATTTCCCATTTATTGGTGTAAAAGGATCTGGTATGGGAGCGCAAGGTATCCGTAAGAGTATTGAATCGATGACGCGTGAAAAAGTAACTGTATTAAACCTTGCTGAGTAATCTCAAAAGTAATTTTATTCTCTCAAAAGAGGGGTCCCAATTAGTCCCCTCTTTGTTACATTTCCTTTTAAAGATACTGAAGCCTTGACATAATTTCACTTAGGGTAACGAAGTTCTGAAGAAAAACAAGACACAGACAACCAAGGCCATCCCAATCATTTATAAAGGCAATTTTAACACAATTAATTTTAGTTTAGTTAGTCATGGACTTCTCATTACATTGTAGAACTAGCCACACCTTAGAAGTAGGATTCTCTTATTGTGTTTTTTTGTAGTTAGTTCGTAATTAGTATACCTAATTTCATACCTTACTACTTAAAAGGGTGGTACAAATTTTTATAAAAAAACAAAATATCAAATGTATAATTGTTATAATTTATTCTGCAATGTATTTAATACACTAGTCCAAGTAATACTGCAATAGGCCATTTCTTATCGCAACATGGCTTGAATTATGATAAGCGGAAAAGGAATATTTGAAATGTCATTTTCAGGTATATCAAATCTTTTTTTTTCGTATTTATAATGACACTGATATTATGAAGACAAACAAAAGGCAGGTCGCATTGAATTGAACATAGGCCTCCTAACTCGACGCCCTCTGATTATCTATGGGAGAAGAAAGGCATTGTGCCTTTCCTGAAAGTCGATCGATGCTGTCCAAATCCATCCACAAAATTTATGAAGCATCGATCAATAAAGGACAACCGAAAACGACCACGAGCTTGATTAAGAGCTTGCGGTCGTTTTTCGTATGAGTGGAACAAATTATTAACAATTAAAATGGGCTAAAAGAGAGTGGAAATAATCTTGAGCAGAAGTAAAAGAATTAAAAGTGACTATTTTTCTTGATACATACGATATTTTGTGGTGCAGAAGAATGCTCATCACTCAGTATTGATGGAACTTTAAGTCCAAGAAATGCCAGTAGGACAGTAAAAAGAAATCTTCGAGTAAAATATCTTGCTAATTATCTCTAGCTTGAGAAAATACAATCTGAGATAAATATCAGGCAACATAAAGGATAGTTTTAAATAAACATATTAGTAATGAAAAAATAACCGCCCAGCATCAGAATTGCGGATCTTGTCTCAATATTAGTTAGAAAAGGAGGGATTGTTTGATGGTATGGACTATTTTTATCTTTCTATTGATTGTGTTTATTGTAGGACCGATTGCCTTGCTTTTGTGGTTAAATTTTTTAGCAAAGAAACCACAGCATTCGATTATCAGAGCACACCCTTATTTGGGATGGATGCGCTACTTGTTAGAAAAGATTGGCCCGGAATTCAGGCAATATTGGTTTGATGATGACAATAGTGGCAAACCATTTTCACGAACAGATTTTTTAGGGATTGTTTTTTCTGCCAAATATCGAAGTGACCTTTTAAGCTTCGGTTCCAAACGTGACTTTGATAAGCCTGGTTATTATATTGCGAATGGTTTGTTTCCCCTATTAAATGAAGAATTAAGGGTTGACAATCAAGGAAAAGTCCATTCCATGAAATATAAAATTGATCATGAAGGATTGTTTACTCGTCACGAACAGCTTGAAAAGGACCAAACAACACGTTGGCTTTACCATGAGGAAGATGCCATAATCGTTGGCGGTGATCGGAAATTTCCATGGAGACTTCGCGGTCCATTTGGTGCCTCTGCCACATCTTACGGAGCAGTCGGCGAAAACTATATACTTTCAACAGGTCATGGCAGCCGTTTGGCAGGCGGTTCATGGATTAATACGGGGGAGGGCGGAGTTGCACCAGAGCATTTAGAAAGTGGTGTAGATGTGGTCGCTCAAATTGGCCCTGGTTTATTTGGTTTTCGCGATGAAGAGGGGAATTTTTCTATTGATGAATTTAAGTTTAAAGCCCAGGAGCCGAATATAAAAGCATTTGAGCTTAAATTCGGTCAAGGAGCAAAAATCCGTGGCGGACATCTGGAGGGGTCAAAGGTTACAACGAAGGTAGCAAACATTCGTAAAGTTCCAGTGGGGAAAACCATTAATTCACCAAATCGCTTTCCATTTTTGCATAATGTGCTCGAAACATTGCAGTTTATCAAAATGCTGCAAGATGAAGGTGGAAAACCTGTCGGAATCAAAATTGTCGTTGGATATCCATCCAGCTTGGATAAATTTTTCGAGGCCATGAATAATCTTAGGATTTATCCGGACTTTATTACGGTTGATGGCGGAGAAGGTGGAACAGGCGCCACTTACAAATCAATGGCAGATACAATGGGGCTTCCTTTATATCCTGCTTTAATTGCGGTTGTTGATAAGGCCTATCAGTTTGGTCTACGAAATAAGCTGAAAATTTTTGCTTCAGGAAAGTTAATTTCAGCCGATAAAATTGCTATTGCCCTTGCGATCGGTGCAGATGCCGTGAACTCTGCGCGAGGATTTATGATTGCTAACGGCTGTATAATGGCTCTTCAATGCCATACTGGTAAATGCCCTACGGGCGTAACGACCACCGATCCAAAATATCAAGAAGCACTTGTGCTAAAGGAAAAGAAATGGAGAGTCATGAACTACATCATTAATGTACGTCAAGGTTTGTTTGCCTTAGCTGCGGCTTGTGGCATTGATAGCCCCCGTAAATTCACTCGTGATCACATTGTATTTAAAGATGTCGATGGAAAAATAAAAAGGTTATCAGAACTGTTTCCAATTCCTGATTCTTCGGATGAATTATAAAAAGAACTTTATAGTTTAAAAGAAAATGAACGGGATGAGTTAACCCTGTATTTATATTATCTGTTGATGGAAAAACAATAGAGGTTTATCAAAAGGTGACAAAAATATTTGGATACCTCCAAGAGGACCTGCAAGATAAGTATTTCAAAGCTATTTTTGTTCCCCTACAGATAGAAGGATGTCCATGAATTTAGAATTATATTGAAGGAGATTCTGTCATTTGGTTTCTCGAAAATTGCGAGTTATCAACTACTGACCTGCGTAGGTCCCTCGTACAAATGAAATTAGCTGGGTGGTTTGAGAATTGTAATGGCATTATGTTTGGTAGAAGTTTAGCTAATACGCCTGTTCAAAAATATACAGCTGAGGATATTTATAAAGAGCTTTCAGAAGAGCTTCAAATTCCTATTTTATACGATATTGATTGCGGTCATGTTCCACCGCAAATTACTTTCATAAATGGAGCATACGCTGAAGTTGAATCAGATAATGGTCAAGGTACTGTGTTACAAACTTTTAAATATAATTGTGCTAGATATTAAATAACTATTGTTAAGCTACCCGGGGCGATTGCTAAACAAGAGCAGTCGCTTCTGGTGGTAACGGGCAGTTTAATTTAAGTGTATTTCTTCACAATATTAAGAAAAAAAGTATTCTTTCTTAAGTTAATTAAGTGCCTATTCTATTGAATGATTATTTATTATTGCGAAAAAAACAGCCATGTTCATATCTGGCTGTTGAACTTCCCCACTTTAATTGTTTTTTTGTAGTAATTATAATATTCTCTCTACTAATTCTCCCAACTGTTCTGCCATAACACGAGGTGGGTGAGGCATTCCTTCCTTTAGCCACCATTCCACTATTTCAACGTAAGCTGCTGCAACAAATCGAAGAATGATATCTTTATTTAATCCTTTATTTTTTCCTTCCGATGTATCAACTTCATCTTTCAACAACTCAACGGAAAACTCAAGGTATCGAGATCGAAAATACGGGGCTCCACCGCCGACCATCATAGTTGAAAAGAATAAATAATTACTTTGGAAATATTCAAAAATGATCTGTCCTGCAGTATTGATATCTGTTTCAGACAATGAAACGAACATTTCTTTTAGGTTGTTAATATGTTCTTCAATCAGTTTATCCAAAAGATCAAATTTATCTAAGTAATGAAGATAAACAGTCCTTCTATTAACATTTGCCAGGTCGGAAATATCCTGTATGGTCATTTTATCAAAACCTTTTTCATTCAGTAGTTCAATAAATGCTTTTTTAATTGCTTCTTGTGATTTAAGAACTCTTCTATCCACTTTTGTCATAAATATGTCCTCCGGAATAATTCACAATTTCTTTTAATGTGTGTATTAATGCACGAAATGCATGAAATTGGTCATAGGGTTCATTCTTTTTTTATTATATTATACACATGTGAGTAATAAACCATCAATATGAATTTAAAAGAGCTTTGGGAGGAATATATATGCAAAAAGTAATTCTAAACAACGGTGTTGAGATACCTATACTTGGATTTGGTGTTTTCCAAATTAACGATGCAAAAGAATGTGAACAATGCGTCTACGACGCTCTAATGGAGGGCTATCGCCTGATTGATACAGCTGCTGCTTATCAAAATGAAGAAGCTGTCGGCAGAGCCATTAAACGAAGTGGTGTACCGAGAGAAGAGATTTTTGTTACGACAAAACTCTGGATTCAGGATGCAGGCTATGAAAGTACCAAGAAGGCATTTGAAAAATCATTGCAAAGACTTCAACTCGATTATTTGGATCTGTATTTAATCCATCAGCCGTATGGTGATGTTTATGGATCTTGGCGTGCGATGGAGGAATTTTACGCGCAAGGAAAAATCAGGGCAATTGGAGTCAGCAACTTTCAGCCAGACCGACTGTTAGATCTCATGGTGAATAATAAAGTCGTACCTGCAGTAAATCAGGTGGAAGTTCATCCTTTCTTTCAACAAACGGAAAGCGCTGAATTTATGAAAGAAAATAATGTCCAGATAGAATCTTGGGGACCTCTTGCCGAAGGCAAAAATAACATCTTCCAAAATGAAGTATTACTATCAGTTGCCAAAAAATACAACAAATCCGTAGCGCAAGTCATCTTGAGATGGTTGACACAAAGAGGAGTTGTTGCCATTCCAAAGTCTGTACGTAAAGAAAGAATCATCGAAAACTTCAATATCTTTGATTTTGAATTGAGCGAAGAGGATATGAATATGATTGCTTCATTAGAAACGAAAAAAAGCTTATTCCATAGTGTTGGCGATGTTGAACGAGTAAAGATGTTAAACAACATTAAATTTAATATTTAATATGGGCGGGATAATATGACAAACAGAAAAAATCAAGTATGGTTTATAACCGGAGCTAACAAAGGGCTGGGTGCTGCAATCGCTAAGGAAGCTTTGGATAATGGTTATAAAGTGGTTGCGACTGCGCGAAAAACAGGAGGAATGAGAGAAACTCTTGGCGACTCTCCAAATTTGTTAATAACAAACCTTGATATTACGAGTGAAGAACAAGTGCAATCTGCTGTTAACGATGCCTTGGAGAAGTTCGGTCGTATTGATGTATTGGTCAACAACGCGGGTTAAGGTCAACTAGGATATTTTGAAGAAACGTCTGAAGAATTGATTCGACAACAGATGGAAACCAATATATTCGGGACAATGAAACTCAACAATATGTACGTTTCGTCCTACGGTAAAGAGCCGGGTGAACCAGTAAAACTTGCTAAGGCACTGATGAGAGCAGTGAATGATTCCAATCCTCCTTTTCGCCTATTAGTTGGTAAGGGCATGGTTGGGCTGTCGAACAGTTTTATAATGCACGTATTTACGAATACGATGCTTGGCGTGAAATTTCTGACAACACCAATTTTGAATAAATAAAGTACCTTGATAATTACACAATAAATTGTCATGAAGAAAATTAGGAGGAAGAAAAATGACACAAAATCACAAATCATTGGAAGAAAGAATTAACGAATTAGAGAACGTAAGAGCTCTTAGAGAACTTGTTGATAATTTTTCCATACTGGCAGATAAGAAAGAAGTTTGGAAACAAACAGAGCTTTTTACAAAAGATGCGACTGTGGATTCATATGTAAACGGTGAGTTAACTTCAAGTTTCAAAGGGACCCAAGATATAGGAAATGCTTTTGAAGGTTTCTTGGCAAATTTTGAAACGGTTTATCACATCAATGGTCAACATGTGGTGTCGATAAACGGGGATAAAGCTGAAGGAACTCTCTATTGTCGGGTAGACCTTATTAGTAATGAAAATGGAAAAAAGATAAACAATACATCGGCAGTATCTTATAAAGATGGGTATGTTTATGAAAACGGAAAATGGTTGATCGCTAAAAGAACATCAAATTTTGTTTGGAATGATAGAAAAGAATTAAATCAATAATTGCTTATTTTGAGTAAATTCCAAGATGGGTTATCCAATTAATGGATTGACCCATTTATGGTTTTATAGGTTGGATGATGTTCAAAAGGAGGTTGCAAGTACAAAAATGAGTGAAAACAAACAAAAAATCCTAGCAGTTTTTAATCGGATTAATGATGCAATGGTTAATAAAGATATTGAAACATTGAACAATATCCTTGGTGAGGATTTTGTATCAATACACATGACTGGTTACCGGCAGAGTAAACAAGAATGGCTTGAACAAATAGAAAATGAAGAAATGAAATACTTCAAAACTATGCCGCAAAAAACAACAATCACAATAGATGGTAATACCGCTATTCTCATTTGTGATACAAAAATTGATGCTAGAATTTATGGATTTAGAAACACTTGGAGTATGAAAACGGAAATGCATTTTGACAAAAGCGGAGACAATTGGTATCCAGTTAATTCTATAGCAACAAGTAATTGAAAAGGAGTTGTAAATAAGTGAATACGAATAAACATCAGGTTCAATTTGCACTTTTATTAGCAGTCTTTTGTGCGTTAGGACCATTTACAGTTGATATGTATCTTTCATCATTTCCCGAAATTATGAGTTTTTTTGACACAAACGCATCCATGGTTCAAGCGAGCTTAACGTCTGCTCTTTTAGGATTAAGCTTAGGTCAGATCATAATAGGTCCTTTAAGTGATGTTCACGGCAGACGAAAGCCTTTGTTATTTTCAATGATTCTGTTTTTCATTTCTTCTGTCGGTTGTACCATTTCACCCAATGTGGAAGTATTTATTGTTTTGCGTTTTATACAAGGATTTTCAGCTTCTGCTGGACTTGTTATAGCTCGTGCTATTATTCGTGATATGTATGATGGTGTTGAATTAACAAAGTTTTTTGCACTTCTTACGACGATTACAAGTGTTACCCCATTACTTTCTCCACTTGCAGGAAGTGCGGTCATTTCTTTCACTTCATGGGTAGGAGTATTTGCCTTTACGGGGATTGTTGGAATTTACTTGACCATCATGACAGTTTGGAAAGTGAAAGAAACATTACCAACAGAGAATCGTGTCTCAAGTGATTTTAAAGAATTATTAAATAACTATAAAACCTTGCTTCAAAATAGAAAATTTATGGGGTACGGTCTTGATCCGGTGTTTTATTTGGAGGCTGTTTTGCTTACATTTCAGGAAGCCCTTTTATTTACCAAAACATTTATGGTGTATCTCCTCAAATGTTTTCAATTCTATTTGCTTTGAATGGAATTAGTTTAATGCTAGGAGCTCAAGTAGTAAAAAGATTAGCGGAAAGAACAACTCCACATAAGATTTTTCTGATTGGATTGTTATCTTCTTTTATTTCAAGTATTGCGGTACTTATTGTCGTTCTTTCTCATGGACCGTTAGCTGCACTCGTTATTTCACTTTTCTTATCCAATGTAGCACTGGGTATTGTTGGACCTATATCATTTACTTTAGCAATAGAATCACAAGGGCACATAGCAGGTAGTGCCTCTGCATTGTTAGGCATTCTACCCTTTTTATTAGGCTCCATAACTTCTCCGCTTGTTGGTATGGAGGGTGAATATTCTGCTATTCCATTAGGAGTGATTATTTTTGCAACCAGTTTGTTGGCTGTTTTCTTCAATTTAGTCCTAATTAAAAACCCTAAAACTGCGTCTGTTTCTGAAGAAATCAACTTAGATTAATTCAGATATTAATTGTTCGATGCAAATGAATTGATGCTGCCCAATTATTATATTGGGCAGCTTGATGATTACTTACAATATTATGAAAAGGAGTTTTGAATTTGACCAATGTTTTAATTCTTGGAGCAAACGGGTCAATAGCTCGTGTTGCCATTGATTTATTCTTAAAAGAAACTGATGTACAATTAACTCTTTATTTGCGCAATTCATCCAGAATAAAAAATATGGATCCGCGTCGTGTAAAGGTAATCGAAGGAGATGTTCTGGACTTTGAAAAACTAAAAGAAGCCATGGTTGGGCAAGATGTTGTTTATGCCAATTTAGCTGGCTCTCTTGAGCGGATGGCAAAAAACATTGTAGAAGTAATGAATGCAGCTGGGGTAAAGCGTATAATTTGGATCAGTTCAATGGGAATTTATGACGAAGTTCCAGGTCAGAGGTATAGTAGTTTATTAGACCCTTATCGAAACTCGGCTGAAATAATTGAAGCCTCAGAACTCGATTATACGATTCTAAGACCCGGATGGTTTACCAATAAAGATGAAAT
This sequence comes from Neobacillus sp. C211, assembly GCF_051842875.1. NCBI lineage: Bacteria > Bacillati > Bacillota > Bacilli > Caryophanales > Bacillaceae > Neobacillus > Neobacillus sp. C211. The sequence continues at coordinate 30,401 of NZ_JBPXRO010000026.1, read as the reverse complement.
TGATTATGAGATAACTCAGAAAGGCGAACCATTTAAAGGTCATGATATATCCCGAAAAAGTCTTGCAGACCTAATTGTTAAATTAACACTAACGCCTGGATTGGAAGTTCGACACAGCTTAGGGGTAAGCAAACCCAATTCATAAAATATGAAATCCGACTATCAATAGCCGTTTTCTTATAGGAAAACGGCTGATTTAGTAATGGTTTGCAAACATACGTACTAAAATTGGAGGTCTAACAGACACTAAAGAAGCGGTCTGTTGAAAAACATTAAAAGTAGATGAGCCTATGTAAATGTAAGGAGGATATACAATGAAAGAAGTTATTCTTTGGACCGGAGCTGGACAAATCGGCATGGCGATAGCAAGAAGAATCGGCTTTGGTATGAAAATTATTGTTGGTGATAAGAACCTAGAAAATGCCAAGGCTATTGCAAAAATTATGGAAGAAGCCGGATTTGATGTGGTGCCTGTCGAAACGGACATTTCTTCCAGAGAATCTATTTTAAAATTGATTGCAGAAGGTCAGAAATACGGCGAAATCACTACTCTTATCAATGCAGCCGGTGTGTCACCTAGTCAGGCACCTATTGAAATGATTTTGGGGTGGATTTGTATGGAACCGCAGTATTGCTGGAGGAAGTAGGTAAGGTCATAGCTCCTGGAGGCGTTGGTGTAACAATTTCCAGTCAGTCTGGACATAGAATGCCTCAATTGGGGATTGAAATTGACGAACAGCTGGCAACGACACCAACTGAAGAACTCCTTAGTTTAGAAGTCATTCGACCAGAAAACATCAAGGACACGTTGCACGCTTATCAAATGGCGAAACGTTGCAATGTGAAACGGGTTATGTTCGAATCTATACGTTGGGGAGAAAAAAACGCCCGTATCAATTCCATTTCTCCAGGAATTATCGTAACGCCATTGGCAATAGACGAATTCAATGGTCCAAGAGGAGAGTTCTATAAGAATATGTTTGCAAAGTGCCCTGCCGGACGACCAGGAACAGCCGATGAGGTTGCAAATGTGGCTGAGCTGCTGATGATGCCACAGGGAGCTTTCATCACCGGGTCTGATTTCTTAATTGACGGTGGAGCGACTGCTGCTTATTTTTACGGACCACTTAAACCAGCAGAACAATGAAAGGAATCTCAAAATGCTGTCTCAATTAGAAATGAGGCAGTATTTTTTTGATGCTTAGTTAATCATTTTGTATTTTTAGATGTAAAAACTTTATAACTCAGAAAAATGGCGTTTCAAAACTGTTGTCAGTCCACACGCGGATTCCATTGAAATTTATATGATATAAAACTCATAACGGAACGATTTACTAGTGCTGTGAGGGTTTTTTTGGTAAATTGAAATGTTAGCTATAGTTGTGAAGAATTTCACTTAAACTAAAGAGGCAGGTTAGTTGAAGAAATATATACGAATTTCCCAATAATAATTTATAATTATTTTAAAGTTATTGTCGGATTAAGGAGAAACCACAATGGGGTTAATAACTATATTAAAACTAATTAGTTTTTTGTTGTTTTTTATTTTTCTTGTTTTGGGCTTGTATGAAACCATTAAGGTGTATATGTACTTCAATAAAGAAATGAAAAAGAGAAAAGTGCTTAAAGAGGAATATAATCAGAAAGCTAAAAAGTTGTCATTATACTATCTTGTATTTGTCATAATAACAATTATTTCCAGTATATTAAAAAGCCTTTAGTACATCTCTCTTCTTCAACTAACGGGTGCGTTAGTTAAATAAGGGTACTCGTATATTAAAACACAAAGAAACCCGCCAATCACTTGGGAGATGACGAGGTTTTTTTTATTTACACGCAATCAAAAAATATTCGTTAATTTTATTCATCTTATCTGTAATTAACTATAATAAAAGTGCTGATAAAGCCAATACCTATAATAAAAGAAATAAACGGCAAATCAAGGTCAGATGACTTTTTAAATATAATGACCGCTAAAACAAACGAAAAAACGGTACCAATAAGTAAAATTCTATTTACCCACATAAGTAAGATACTATCTAACCACAGCAAAAAAATTTCTCCTTCTATTTTGATTATGATAATCCAATAAAAAAGTTAATCTCTAATTTGATCAGCGGATATTGCTTCCTCTAGAACTACAGTTATGGCTTAATAATTATATTATAAAAGCAATTTTTTAAGTTCTGATGAATTTTATGTAAACGTTTTTTTAAGTTTTACCCCTATTGTGAAGTAAAGATAATAATAACTCGTTGAAGAATAAGGGAGTTGATAGAGGCTTCTTCATACGTCTAAGTTATAGTCATTTTTGGTTATTGTACTAAAGAAGCAGGTTAGCTGAATAAGAGAAAAGTTATTAAGATGAATATTAAGGATCATTCTGGTAATATTTTATGTTCAATTTATTTCGAGAGGAAGGAGAAAATTAATGGTAGAGTATTTTTTTATGTTAATTTTGTCTGTAATTTTTATAATTTTAACGGCAGTTTATCTTTGGTTTATTTATAAAAAGAAGAAAAACGGAAAAATAGATCAAATACCCTTAAAGGAAACATTGTCAGCCTTATTTATTCTGTTGTTATCCATTTGTATATTCGCAATGTTTGTTCGAGATTTACCAGATGTATTATTTCATCATACAAAAAAATATGAAGGGAAATGTGAAATTGATATATATTCTGGGAGAGGTGCACGTTTAGAGGCTAATTTTGGAAAACATAGTATTAGGTTCGGTACTAATGATTATTATAAAGCTCAGGAAGGAGACTATTGTTGTAAAGTTGAATATTATCCTCATTCAGAAGAAGGATATTCATTAAAACTTTACCAATCAAAGAGCGGAAAGTTAGTAGAAACCAAATAGCCCTTTCTTCCGCAATTTACATTAGTAATATTTAATATGTGGGTCACCTTTTTTATTGGCTATGTTAAGATTGTGAAGTATTGTACTTAAAGTAACTGGTGCTTTACTTCAATAAAGAGTAAGGCTTTTTTCTTGTTCAACTAAAGGAGTAGTTTAGTGGAAGAGTCCTGTTTGATCTTTGATCAGCAATCGGGCCATATTGTTGAGGATTTAGTTTCGCATTAATAGTGGGCAACCGTATCATAAGTAAATGTGAGGTTTTTATATAAAAAAATATATATATCCAAGAAAAAAGCTCATTAGCCTAATCGGTAATGGGCTTTTTAGCTGGGAGGAAGCACTGAAGATTTTTTCTATGAATGAGTGATTGGTGCGATAGATATGTTATTCTCTAATATACTCAAAAGAGTAAATATGCGTTTTCGTTAGCTCAATCACTTCTTGGATAAATTCATCTTGGGTTTCTTTGAAATCATTTGTAATCCAATTCAGAAGCAGTCCGTAAAAGCCATAGGCTGTATAACGTTTAAAATAATCCATGTTGACTGGGATGTTGTTGATCGTTTCAAATATAAACTGTTCTTGATAAATTTTTAAGATGGTTTGAGGGAATCTAGTATGTAATTCTGGTAATGTGTCTTCGTATTTAATCAGCTCAAAAAAATTTCGGTGTCCATATATGTAGGAAATAATATTAAAGGAAGGTGCATTTAGCTTTGCTGAATATACTTTATGTCCAGGTACATAGGGTTTTCCTACTGAATCTTCTAACCCTTGAAGCATGGAGTCGAGTAAATCTTTAGCAAGTTCAATTTTATCTTGGTAATGAACATAAAAGGTACTACGATTATAAGCAGCATAGCTTACAATGTCTTTTATTGAAACAGAATGGTAACCTTTCTCCTTTATAAGTTCGATTAGTGCTAACTTTAAATGTTCTTTTGTACGATTTCTACGTTGCGATGTCATGCTTTGTTGATCATTCATCAAAAGAATCCTCCCGAAAATAGACAGTGTAGTTCTAAGTGTCTACTCATTAGACACTTAATGATATCTTAATGGTTGTTAAATATGAACAAAATAGTACAATTAAATTGTGAACAAAATAGCACAAAAGTTAGATTTATGTATCTTTTCTGGCTAAGGTGTGATATTAGCTTGAATTTATTATACGGGAGGAATCGATTATGGGAAAATTACAAGATAAAGTAGCCGTGATTACTGGTGGAGCATCCGGTATCGGTGCAGCAACAGCACGTTTATTCGTATCGGAAGGAGCCAAAGTGGTTCTTGTTGATTTAAATGAAGAAAAAGGGAAAGCATTTGAAGAAGAATTGAAATCTCTAAATGCCGAAGCTCTATTTGTAAAAGCAAATATTACTAGTGAAGAAGATGTAGCCGGTGTCTTTAAACAAGCAGTTGAAGCTTTTGGTAAAGTGGATGTTGTGTTCAACAATGCAGGTATCGGTCGTGTTCATTCTTCACATGATTTAGAGTACTCTGAGTGGCGGAACACCGTAAATGTTGATTTAGATGGTGTATTCTTAGTAGCACGGGAAGCAATCCGTGAAATGTTAAAAACGGGCGGCGGTACAATAGTGAATACAGCATCTATGTACGGCTGGGTTGGTTCACCTGGTTCAGCAGCCTATAACGCAGCAAAAGGCGGCGTGATTAACTTAACACGTTCACTTGCACTTGAATATGCAGAACAAAATATTCGTATTAATTCATTATGTCCTGGTTTCATTGATACCCCAATTATTCCAGAAGAAAGTAAACAAGCATTAGCTGCGATGACTCCGATGAAGCGTCTTGGCCAAGCAGAAGAAATGGCAAAAGCTGTACTATTCATGGCAAGTGACGATTCCTCATTCATGACTGGGAATAGCTTAACTGTTGATGGTGGCTATACAGCTCAATAATTGTATATGTAAAAAAAAGAATCTCGTTTCATCTTGCTCATCACCTTAATCGGTGGTGGGCTTTTCGTACAGGGTTCATAGTTAAGGTGAAAATCAAAGTGATAAGGAGGAGTAACACTGATATTGTAAAGAAGAACAAGAGCTAGTATTGATACGGAATTTGCATTCCCCGCAAACCGTGATGGAGTTCTACACCAGGAGCAAGAAAAAATAAAAAACTCATCTAAAGTCGATAGACACATGACTAACGCAAATGAAGACATTTTTTGAAGGTGGAAGATAAAAAGTAAAACTTTTTCATATCACTACAAAAGAGATTTGGTATTTAATATAAAAAGACGGGTGGATTCTTAGAAAATATTCCTCAATCGGGTGCTTATCTTGAAAAAGGTTTAAGCAATAATCTTCAACAATCGGGCGCTATTCTTTAATATGAAGGCGTCTTTTTGTAATGAGTTAGATTCTAGAACAATACATTTAAGGGATTGGATTATGTTAAAATGTATAAGAGATTGTGAAGGTTTCTACTTAAACTATAGGGTAGCTTGAGCTTAAGAAGGAGATGCTGCGGCATCCCTTTTTTGCTTGTTCCACTACCATGAAAATAAGTTTCTTTAAGATTAGAAAAATGACAGAAGACCCTGCTCAATCGTTAAAAAAAAGAGGAGAGCGATAATTAATAAGTCTATGGATTAGGGTTGACTGGATTAAGGTCAGTATCAGTATTGACACTTCCTAACCATTTTCATTCTCTGTGGTGAAGCGCCGATTTTTGCGCTTCATGAATGGCTAACGGGGCAGTTTAGTGGAAGAAGGAATGGCACATTTTGTGTTAAAAAATGGTGATAGCTGGTTTATACTATTATTCATCAACTTATAAAAAGAACGGGGATAAAGTTTATGGACATTCAAAAAGCCGAAAAGTTGATAAGATTTATTATTCTTATACTATCTTTAGCATTCGGTTTGCTGCTACAAAAAATAATATTTTTGATTATTGGTGCAATAATTTCAATTGTCGTAACCATATATTTCAGATATAAGATTAAAAAGGATTCCTCCAAAAAATGAAATTCACAAAAACAACCGGAAAATTTAGATTGTGAAGATTTGTACATAAACTTACGGAGCAGTAGTGGAAAAGGATTTATTAATTTATTTATGGAAGGGTGAAAGGAAACTTGAACAAAGATAAAAGAGTAATATATTTTAATGTAGGTTTAGGTACGATTGGGATAATCCTTGTTGGGTTAGGGGCTTTGAGGTATCAATTAATAAATGAAGATTTTGAAGGATATATAATTACATTTTTGGGCTTTCTATTAACAATTAGTTACACCAACTACTTAGAACAAAAAGCTGGAATAAGTAAAAAAGTAAAGAGGATTAAAGTAATTACCTCTATTATAATATTCATTATTTTTGCATACTTTCTATATTTCTAATTCCTTTTCTTATTCAACTACTGGTAGCGATACTTCATGAAGAAGGGTCGCCTTTTTTTCACTTGAAAGATTGTGAAATGTTGTACTTAAACTATCTGGCAGTTTAGTTCAACAAGAAAAAACAAAATTTATATCTAACCTAAAATAAAAAAGGATATTGACAAGATAAAAAATAAGTTATATTATTATCTCAGATTCAAGATAACTTAATTCGAGATTTATTTGGGAGGTGAAAATAATGGAGAGGAAATGCAATAATCTGCCCTTTCTGATATTAATGCAAACATCTAAAACAATTCATGATCGAATAAAGGAAGAAATGACAAAAAACAATCTTGGAATTACGGAATTTTCTGCTTTAGAGGTACTATATCAAAAAGGGAAGCAAACAATTCAACAAATTGGAAGTTGCATATTGGTCTCAAGTGGTTCGATGACCTATGTTATAGATAAGCTAGAACAAAGAGGTTTATTAAGACGAAATGCCTGTCCAGATGATCGCCGGGTGATACATGTGACATTAACTGATGATGGAAACGAATGGATGAACGACATCATGCCGAAATATCATAAGTTTGTTAATCAAATGTTTGACTCATTAGATTCTGATGAGGCAGAGACATTGGTGCGGCTTTTGAAAAAAGTAAAGAATAAAGTTTAACCTTTCTTTTTTTAATACATTATCTCGAATTCGAGATAAATAATATTTAGGGGGATTTAATATGATAAATATTGGATTATTAATCATTCGTTTGGTAATTGGTTTACTATTTGTGGGTCACGGTGCTCAAAAATTGTTTGGTTGGTTTGGTGGTTATGGTTTAAAAGGTACAGGAGGTTGGTTTGAATCCATTGGCATGAAACCCGGAGTAACCATGGCTCTTTTTGCAGGATTAGCAGAACTTATTGGGGGAATTTTGTTTGCATTAGGACTTTTAACCCCACTTGCAACAGTTTTGATCGCAGGAACCATGGTAATGGCTATCATAAAAGTGCATGCTCCAAATGGATTATGGGCAACAGCTAATGGATATGAATATAACCTGACATTGATTGCGGTTGTTATTGGTATTGCCTTAATAGGTCCTGGTCAATTAGCTTTAGATGCATTTTTATTCTAATATATCTCAAATTAGAGATTCTTAAATTAAAACTAAATTTTACAAGGCTTGAATAATCAAAGTTGGAACAAAATAAGTTAAAAAATTTTCTTTATAAGCTGTACATTAAAAAGGAGTGTTAAAAAATGAGTAAGAAAACAATGGGTATCCATCATATCACGGCAATTGTTGGTCATCCGCAAGAAAATGTTGATTTTTATGCAGGAGTATTGGGTTTACGATTAGTTAAGCAAACAGTCAATTTTGATGATCCGGGTACCTATCACCTTTATTTTGGTAATGAGGGTGGTAAGCCTGGAACAATCATAACATTCTTTCCATGGGCAGGAGCTCGTCAAGGAATCATTGGAGACGGTCAAGTAGGCGTTACTTCTTATGTAGTTCCGAAAGGTGCAATGGTATTTTGGGAAGAGAGACTTAAAAAGTTCAACGTTACTTACACAAAGATGGAGCGTTTTGGAGAAGAATATTTGGAATTTGATGATTCACATGGTCTTCACTTGGAAATTGTTGAAAGAGAAGAAGGAGAAGTCAATAATTGGACCTTTGGAGATGTAACACCAGATGTTGCTATAAAAGGATTCGGAGGGGCTACTTTATTATCGACACAGCCAAACAAAACAGGTGAATTGTTAGAAAAAGTAATGGGACTAGAATTAGTCGGCAAAGAAGGAGATTTCGCTCGTTATCGTTCTACTGCTGATATTGGTAATATTATCGACCTAAAATTAACTCCTATTGGACGTGGGCAAATGGGTGTAGGAACTGTTCACCACATTGCATGGAGAGCAATTGATGATCAAGACCAATTAGATTGGCAAAGATTTGTTGCATCAAAAGGTTATGGTGTTACTCCTGTTCAGGATAGAAACTACTTTAATGCGATTTACTTTAGAGAGCATGGAGAAATACTTTTTGAAATTGCAACTGATCCTCCAGGGTTCGCACATGATGAATCACTTGAAACAATGGGTGAAACATTGAAGCTACCAGAACAATATGAGCCTAATAGAGCACAAATTGAACGAGCATTACTACCGTTTCAAGTAAGAGAACTAGACTGATTATATGAAAGGGAATGATTTCTTTGCTTTCAATCGATCCTGCCTTATTGTCTGAAAGAGAAAATTATAAATTTCTAATCGGTAGCATAATACCCAGACCGATTGCTTTTGTCACAACTTTGTCAAAAGACGGCGTTTTAAATGGGGCACCATTTAGCTATTTTAATATCGTGTCCTCGAATCCCCCGATGATTTCTTTATCTATCCAACGATCATCGGGGACACAAAAGGATACAGCAAGAAACATCAACTTGTTGAAGCAATTTGTGGTTCATATTGTTGACGAACAAAATGTTGAAAAGATAAATAAAACAGCTGCAAGCCTTCCTTCTGATCAGAGTGAGATAGAGTTAGCTAACTTAACTCCAATAGAAAGTGTAAAGATTTCCGTACCAGGTGTAAAGGAAGCAAAAATTCGAATGGAATGTTCATTAGAGCATTCCTTAGAATTGGGTGGCACGGATACTCCTGGTTGTGAACTGATTATTGGAAGACTTGTTCAATTTCACATTGATAGCGACATTTATGAAAATGGAAGAATTAACCCAAGGGGTTTAGCTGCGGTTAGCAGATTGGCAGGCAATAATTACGCTAAAATAGGTGAGATATTTGAGATTGAAAGACCATAATGATTAAATCCCATTGATGAAATGGAGAGGTTTAAATGCAAAAAACAGCAGGTATCCATCATATAACAGCCATGGTAAATGATGCTCAACGAAACATAGACTTTTATGCAGGTGTACTTGGGTTAAGACTCGTTAAAAAAACCATTAATTTTGATCGACCAGAAGTGTACCATCTTTATTTTGGAAATGAAACGGGTCAACCAGGTACCGTCATTACTTTTTTTCCATGGGCAAAACAGTTAAAAGGGCGAATTGGACAAGGACAAGTAGGTGTGACCAGTTATGTTATACCGGAGGGTTCAGTAACATTTTGGGAAAATCGATTGCAGAAATTCGGAGTTGAGTTTACTTCATCAGTTCGCTTTGGTGAGAACTATTTGAAGTTTAACGATCCTGACGGACTCCAACTTGAATTGATAGAACGAGACGAAGGACCAACGAACACTTGGAATTTTGGGGGAGTTCAGAAAGAAAATGCGATTAAAGGATTTGGTGGTGCTGTCCTATTCTCGGCACAACCACATAAGACAACGGATGTTTTAGAAAATATTTTAGGGTTAGATTGCGTTGGTCAAGAAAATGAATTTCTAAGATTTAAATCTGATGGAAATATAGGAAACACCATTGATATTCACTTAAATCCTTCTGTCCGAGGGCTTATGGGAGCAGGAACTGTTCACCATATAGCATGGAGTGCGAAGGATGAAGAAGAGCTTCTCAGATGGAGTGCACTTCTCCAAGAGAAAGGTTATTATCCAACAGAAGTTCGTGATCGTAACTACTTTAAAGCAGTGTATTTCCATGAAGGAGGGGGCATCCTCTTCGAAATAGCAACGGACCCACCAGGATTTTCAGTGGATGAACCAGTCGATGAACTTGGAAAAAAACTTATGCTGCCGTCTTGGTTAGAGTCAAAAAGAGATGAATTAGAAGAAATTTTACCTCCTGTGGAGGTTCGTGTTCTGGAGGGAGAAATATAATGAAACATATATTCAATAAAGGACAAGATTCTACAAAACCAACATTATTATTGCTTCATGGTACCGGTGGTAATGAATTAGATATGTTGCCTCTTGCAGGCAGAATTGATGATGAGGCTTCCGTATTAAGCGTTCGAGGGAATGTTTTAGAAAATGGAATGCCTCGATTCTTCCGCAGATTGGCTGAAGGAGTATTTGATGAAGAGGACCTTGTTTTCCGAACAAAAGAATTAAATGAGTTTCTAGATGAAGCAGCAGAAAAGTATGGTTTTGATCGGGATAATATTATAGCCATTGGATATTCAAATGGAGCGAATATAGCAGCAAGTTTATTATTTCATTATCAAAATGCACTAAAGGGTGCGATTCTTCACCATCCAATGGTACCAAGAAAGGGTATTGAACTTCCTGATTTGTCAGGAACGTCTGTGTTTATTGCTGCTGGGACAAATGATCCGATCTGCTCGCCAATGGAATCGGCAGAATTACAATCGTTATTAGAAAAGGCTCATGCAAATGTAGAACTTCATTGGGAAGACCGAGGTCATCAATTAACAATGCAAGAGGTAGAAGCCGCTGCAACATGGTATCGTCAGGTAATTATTAAATAAATATTAGGAAAACGGAGAGGTAGAAATGATGTTAAAAAACGAAATCGGAGCACTTATATTAAGAGTAACATTAGGAGCATTATTTTTAATTCACGGGATTGTAAAGTTTCAAGGTGGAATTGAGAATATTGTTGGTTGGTTTGAGAGTATTGGATTACCAGGATTTATGGCTTATGGAGTTGCATTGCTTGAAATTATTGGAGGTGTAGCAATAATCATTGGGTTAGCAACAAGACTTGTATCCGCATTATTTGCATTGCTAATGATTGGAGCAACACTAAAGGTGAAAGTTGCGGTTGGTTTATTAGGAAATGGTCAAATGGCAGGGTATGAGTTAGATTTAGCATTTTTGGCAATGGCAGTTTATCTTGTAATCAATGGTAGCAAGCTATTATCAGTAAGCCAATTGATTTTTCAAAAAGATTCCAATGAGTTCAAAATAGCTGCTTAATAAATGAATGTAGATTTCTAAAGTAAGAAATAATAGGTGGTGTATTAAAATGGGTTTCTTATCCAAATTATTTGGAAATTCAGCTGATAAGGAGACAGAAGAAATGACAAATGTAAAATTAGCAGTGATTTATTACAGTATGGGTGGAACCAACTATCAACTATCAAAATGGGCTGAAGAAGGAGCAAAAGAAGCAGGTGCCGAAGTTAAGGTTCTAAAGGTTCCTGAACTTGCTCCACAATCAGCAATTGAAGGAAATCCGGTTTGGAAAGCGCATGTAGAAGCAACCAAGGATGTACCTGAGGTTAAATTAGATGATTTAGAATGGGCAGACGCAATTATTTTCAGTGTACCAACTCGTTTTGGTAACATGCCGTCACAAATGAAACAATTCCTAGATACAACAGGTGGTCTTTGGTTTAACGGAAAGCTCGTAAATAAGGTTGTTAGTGCAATGACTTCAGCTCAAAACACTCATGGCGGTCAAGAGGCAACAATTTTATCACTTTATACAACGATGTACCATTGGGGGGCAATCGTTGCGGCTCCCGGTTATACTGATCCGGTTACATTTGGAGCTGGTGGTAACCCATATGGAACAAGTGTTACAGTTGGTCAAGATGGAAAAATGATTGAAGATGTCCAAGCAGCTGTAAAACACCAAGCCAAGCGTACAGTTACAGTTGCAGAATGGGTAAAAAAAGCAAATCAGTAAACTATTTAATAGAAAAAGCAAATCGGTAACTTCACGATTAGCTTTTTCTATGTTTTGATTCTTAAGATTGGGTATATAGAGCACAAGGATTTTTTTATGTTTCATGTTGAAACTTTAGCATAGATAACAAAAAACACATTAATTTGAAGTAAAATAATCAAACTGGGAACGGGAATGAAAAGGTCGAAAATAAAAAAGGAAAAAAGAATCCCTAAAAACAATCCTCACAAAAAATAAAGTTAAGTATGAAATAATAGCTAATTTCTTTAAGAAATAAAAGTTGGATAGAAGCAGCAATCATACTTAAAGAAATATAAATGAAGAGATGTCCATAAAGGATTATTTGTCCGGTTGTGTTAACAGATTTATCAATTTTTTTTTCGAGATTATCAAAATATTGCCACCAAAATGAAATAATCAATGAAAAAGACAAAACAGAATACCCTATAGCTTTCCAACTTCCAATCTTGGGATGGAGAACAGACAAAATGCTAATAATGGAGTCGCCAAATAATATAAGAGTTAAAAGTCCAAATCGTTCTAATAAATGAGAAGTATTTACAGGATGTTTTACAAGATATCTCCTACCAAATATAGGAATGAAAATATCCACTAAAATTCCTAGATAAAGAACAATATATTTATACCACGAAGAAAAGAATATCGAGCAGGTTGAAATCAAAATACCTATCCAAAACCTTGTTGCTAAATAATACGCAGCCTTGTTTTGCTCACTCTTTCCCTTTCTAATAACCGATAAGTATTGAAATGCGGTTAATGCTCTAACGCCGATGTATCCAACTAAAAAAGGGATATAATAACGATCAAAGTCAACCGATAAACTTGAGATTAATATTAACACAAATACCATTTGGAAAATCAGTAAAAACCTATCATGAAATTTGTCCCTTCCGAAACGGTTTACAAACATTGTTTGTCCAACCCATGCCCACCAGACCGGAATAAATATTAAATTGAATTTAAGTAAATATACAAATAATAACTCTCCTTCATTAACCCCTAATAATACATGGGTTGACTTGGAAATTGCAGCAACATATAGAAGGTCGCAAAAAAGTTCTAACCAGGTTACTTTTTTTTCTGCCATTTTAATACTCCATTTTCTGATGATATCATTCAAAAATATTTTTAGTTATATTAGGTCCCTTATTCTGAATTAAATTATTTAACTTTAAGTCTCATAGAGAATATACTAACCTCTTGTTAGAAGTTTCAATTAATTGATTAATTAATACTTTAAAACTCTAATGAATATTACTCTGTACCCAAAGAGATAATATTTAGGAAAATCTTTTCAAAAAAATCGTTGAATTAGAGAAAAAGAGAAGAGTTTTTTATTTCACTTTTTGTATACCTTAAAGTGCTGAAATTTAACAATAAGGAGATAAACCATGACTAAACAACAACCTTTATTCACATCCTCTGCAACAGCTGTTGGGGGAAGACAAGGAAGAGTGGAATCGTCTGATGGCAATATAAAAATGGATTTAGCAATGCCAGGAACCCCAAGAGCAAAAGAATTACCAAATGCCACAAATCCTGAACAGTTGTTCGCTTGTGGTTACTCTGCTTGTTTTGATGGGGCTTTGCAGCATGTAGCTAGGCAAGAACATGTCAAATTCGAATCACAAGTAACTGCAAATGTTAGTTTCTTAAAAGATGAGGTTGATCAAGGATTCAAAATTGCTGTAACGTTGCAAGTAAAAGGACATGGTATTGAAAAGGCAAAATTAGAAGAGCTTGTACATAAGGCACATGAATTCTGTCCATATTCAAAAGCAACAAGAGGGAATATTGAAGTTACTTTGGAAGTTGTTGAATAATAATTATCGATTTGCTAATAACCAATAATTAAAATTCTATTGGAAATAGAGAGAAGGGGAACATTGACTATGGATTTAATAATCCAGTATAACTTTTTATAAAAATTTTTCATTATTGAAAAGGAGAATGGCATTTATGTCAAATGTGAATCTTGCAATCATTTTTTATAGTTCAACAGGTACCAATTATCAATTAACACATTTGGCATCCGAAGGTGCGAGAGAAGTTGGAGCAGATGTTAAGGTCTTAAAAGTTCCTGAATTAGCTCCAAAAGAGGTTATTGATTCAAATCCTGCATGGAAGCATTATTCAGAGGAAGTTGCGGCATGTGTTCCGACTGTTTCACTAGATGATTTAGAATGGGCAGATGCAATTATTTTCAGTGTACCAACTCGATTTGGAAATATGCCTTCTCAGATGAAGCAGTTCTTAGATACAACCGGCGGTTTGTGGTTTAACGGAAAGCTAATGAATAAAGTAGTTAGTGCTATGACTTCTGCCCAGAACCCACATGGGGGTCAGGAAGCGACAATTTTATCCTTATATACAACAATGCACCATTGGGGAGCAATTGTTACAACTCCAGGATATACTGATCCAGTAATATTTGGAGCTGGGGGAAATCCATATGGAACAAGTGTAACAGTTGATCAGAATGGCAAGATGGTTGAAGATTTTTCAGCTGTGCAAGCTGCAGTAAAACATCAGGCAAAACGGACTGTTACGGTTGCAGAATGGGTAAAGAAAGCAAATAAATAAAAGAAAAGCTAATCGGAAATTTCTGATTAGCTCTTTTATTTTAAAAATAAACAGATAAAAAAGGGATATAGGTATCGTAAATAATTATAGTGGTAACCTAATGTATATATCTGAAACTCTATTCTTTCCTTTTTACCTTTGAATAACATCCTCAAATAAATTTATAAAAAATCCATTTAGGTGATGCCATGTCTTTCAAGTTTTTAGAGAGGTTTATAAATAACCAGAAGTCTAATAAAGAAACAAAGTCAATAAAAACTATATTTCAACAAGCTGGTAAATCTAATGATTTCCATCAATTCTCACCATCGGAAGAAAAGGATATTATTATTAGTTACTATAAAAGCATGGTTGATACAAAGAGGCTGAATGAACTTCTTCTTCCAGCGATTCAAGAAAATTATGAGAAAATTAGTAATATTAATGATCTAAAAAAGTTTATTCCTTTTGAAGAAGTCCTTGTTACTGATGACCCTTTAGTTGTGGAAAAGACACTTATTAAGGGATATGTTATTGTACATTCAAAAAATTTCAGCCACAAAGATTTTATGACCATAAATATTGAAAACTCAAATCTTGGTTATAGGGAAAGTAATGATACCGAGAATGAATTTAGTGTTATTGGACCAAAAGTTGGATTTGTGGAGAATATGGCTGTCAATCTTCATTTATTAAGAAAGCAAATGGCTGTTACTGAATTAATTTTTGAGGAAATAAAAATTGGCACAATGTCTAAAACGGAAGTTGTCATTGCCTATTTAGATGGAGTCACCAATCCGCAATATATTCAAACTGTTCGACAACGATTAAAGAATATTGATTTCGATGTTATTTTCGATAGTTCTCAAATTGATCAAATAATATCAGATAATTCCAACACGCCCTTTCCAATTTTTTTATCTACTGAGCGGATGGACAGGGTTGTATATGCGATGATTTCAGGGCAGGTTGCCATATTATCAAATGGATCTCCCTATATTATTACAGGTCCAACAACAATATTAGATTTTTTCATTTCGCCTGAAGATTACTATCTTTCTTGGATGGTTGGATCATTTTTTCGAATTATTAGAATTTTTAGTGTTATATTCTCGTTATTTTCAACCCCTATTTATGTAGCAGTTTTAACCTTTCATTATGAAGTAGTACCTGAAGATTTACTTGAACCCCTTATTAGTTCCAGAGCACATGTTCCATTTCCACCAGTTTGGGAGGCAATTTTTTTAGAAATTACGATTGAATTGTTGAGAGAAGCGGGGGCAAGATTACCGACTAAAATTGGTCAAACCTTGGGTATTGTAGGTGGTATTGTTATAGGGCAGGCATCTGTACAAGCTGCTCTAACAAGTAATATATTACTTATTATTGTTTCATTATCTGCACTGGCTTCTTTTACAACCCCTATCTTTAAAATGTCAAATGCAATTCGTCTAATACGTTTTCCGTTTATTTTACTTGCAGCTTTTTTGGGCGGTTTTGGCATTGCAATAGGGTTTGTTCTTCTATTAGGTCATTTATTGAAACTCAAATCCTTGGGGAATCCTTATATGGTTCCTTTATATCCTTTTAGAATAAAGAATTTTCGAGACAGTTTTATTCGTTCGTCATACAAATATACAACTAATCGAAGTAAATTTTTAAGACCTCTTTCATTAAAAAGATATGCACCAAATCGAGATGAGGATGATATTAGTAATGAATAGTAAAAAGCTAAAAAAAATATGGTTTGTTCTCTTGGCTCTTTTAATGTTTATACCTGGTTGCTCCTATCCTCGGCAAAAAATCATTGATGATGTGCAACTTCAAACCGTACTGGGTTTTGACAGAGTAGATAATGAGTATGTCGGAACAGCTCTTTATTCTGACTATACAGGAGATGAAAAAAAAGGTGGGAGTTTTATTTTACAAGGCAAAGGAAAGAAAGCCCATATCATCAGAGAATCCATAAATGGACAATCACCAAAACCGATAGAAATAGGAAAGTTGAACCTTTTAATTTTTGGAAAAAATCTAGCTGAAAATGGGGTATCTTATTTTGTTAAAACAATTTGTAGGGATCCCTTGATTGGAAGCAATATGTTCATCGCTGTTTCAGAAGTTCCTGCCGGAGAATTATTAAAAAAAATTAATGATAAAAATAGTAAATACCTTTATCAATTAATTGAACAAAATTACAAAAACCAAAATACACCCATTCCTACATTACAAAGTTTTTTATTTGATTACTATGGGGAAGGAAGGGATGTTTCTATCCCTTATTTAAAGATAAATCAAAAGGGGAATATTGAGGTAAGCGGGCTAGCATTGTTTAATAAAGACAGACTGGTACTTACCCTAAATCAAAAAGAAACCTTCTTATATAAAATACTAAGAGGGAGAGTTATTAGAGGGGAAACAGCATTTAATATACATAAAGGGCAGAAAGAGGACTTAGCGTTATTAACTATTTTATATGGGCAAAACAAAAGATCAATTTTAAATAAAGATACTGATTCAAAGGTGACATTTAACTTGACATTAAAGAGTATGGTGAAGGATTACCCAGACTGGCTAGATTTAAGAAAAAACAAGAATAACATCTTACTAAAAAAGCAATTGGAAAAACAAATGAAAAAGGATTTTAAAAAGCTATTTGTAAAACTTCAAGAACATCAAGTTGACCCTTTAGGTATAGGTGATTTAGCAAGAGCGTATTCAAAAGAATGGAACGAAAGAGAGTTTTATGAAAAGGTGTACCCAACAATTGCATTCGATATAAATATAAAATTAGAACTCTTTCAAGCAGGGATTGGCGAATAAAAAGAATAGGTGATTGAAAATGAGTAAACAAGTTAATGAAAGTTTGACTGTCTCTCCCTTTTTTTTATTTTTTCTTATTCACAGTACGCAAACAGGTGTAGGGTTATTGAACTATCAAAGCAAAATAATAAAGGGAGCAGAACAGGATGCCTGGGTTTCGGTAGCATTAGTTGGAATCAGTTTTCATTTTATAATTTGGATAATATTTTTCTTATTAAAGAAATCAAATAACGGAGATATTATGTCCTTACATCAACAATTATTTGGGAGATTTTTAGGAAACGCTTTAAATCTTTTTTTTTATGGGTATATGCTTTTAATTTTTTCAACAGTGATTAGATCCTATTTATCAGTTTTGATTACCTGGGTTTTTCCTTATACGCCTATTTGGGTCTTATCTATTATTATGATATTGGTCATTTCATATATTGTTATTGGCGGTTTCAGGGTTATTACAGGTATATGTTTTTGGGGTATGGTGATTCCTACTCTACTTATATTGACATTGTATTTCCCATTACAATACGCTTACTGGACGAATTTATTACCCGTTTTTAATCACAGTTTGAATGACTATTTTGTTTCAGCTAAAAATAGTGTTCTTATGTACACTGGACCAGAATTTCTACTCCTTTATTTTCCTTTTATTAAAAATAATAAAATATCCCAAAAATGGGCACACATTTCACAGATCTATACAATTATTTTATATTTATTTATAACTATCTTATCATTTGTTTATTTTAGTCACGGACAACTTGAACATACACTTTGGGCAACCCTTATCATGTCAAAGATTATCCAACTTCCATTTGTCGAAAGGTTTGAATATATCTACATTTTTACTTGGCTTTTAGTGATTCTGCCTCAGTGTTGTATTTCACTGTGGGGAGGAATACGAATCTTGAAAGAATCCTTTAAATTAAATTCTAAAATGTCATTATGGTTGTCAATTTTTATTGTTCATTTCATTGTTATTAATATCAAAAGTAAAACGGATGTCGATGAAATGGGCTCTTTCTTAACCTTAATTAGCTCTAGCTTCATATATATTTATTTACCAATTTTGTTTATTATTTTAATCATCATTCAAGTGGTTAAAAAGTTTGTGAGAATTAATCCTTAGGGTCGTTTGACATGGGATTATAAAAAAACTAAATGTATTTATGATAAGTATTGGGAAATTGTAATAATATCACTATTACTATTACATATTTGAGAGGATGTTTATAAATGGAGAAAAGGTTGTTAAACTTGCTTACAGTAGTATGTATTGCTTCTTTTCCATTCTTATTCAAGGGATCAAAGATGAGAGAAAATCTTGTTATTTTTTTCTCAAAAGGAGTTATAGCAACTCTAATTGATGCTTATGTTGTTGGAACCAAAAGAATTGAATATCCGGTTCGACCTTTGGCAAATATCTTTAAAACTAACATCATTTATGATATATTGTTTTTCCCAATTTTAAGTGTCCTTTGGGTAAAAATGTCCTACAATGATAATTTTGGAAAAATTCTATTGAAAAGTTTGCTATTTAGTGTTCCCATGAGTATCGGTCAATGGTATATGGAAAAGAATTCAAGATTATTTAAATGGAAAAAATGGTCACCATTCCATACTTTTGGTAGCGTGAATTTTACATTGTTTACAATTAGAGGGTTTGTTGGATTATTGAAAAAATTGGATAAATTAAAGGGAAATCAAAATATAACCGAATAATAAAGGTTGATATTATGAATAAAACTTATAAGTTAGAAGCTATTCTTTGGAGTGTGTGTAAGCGTCAAGTACATTTGAACAATTTTGCTTATTAATTTTGAACACTTTCTTCTTTAAAAATTGTCTCACGATGCTTCATCCTATAACTTGAATCGTTAAAATGAACGATTTCTGCCCGATGGATGAGCCGATCCAATATAGCTGTCGCTACCCCTACATCCCCCAGTAGTTCGGTCCACTCTTTTGGAGAGCGATTGGAAGTAAGGATTATCGATGAATTGTTATACAGGTCATTAACCAATTGGAAAAACAAATTAGCTTCCCTTGGATCCATCGCTGCGTACATCAAATCATCAATAATGACTAATTGTGATTCTTTAATTCTCTTAATCCTTGTTTGGGATTTTCTCGTAATGTCCATAGTTTTCAAGGTATGAACCAAGTCTCCCATTGCTATAAAGGAGACTCTATAACCTCGTTTAATCGCTTCTAATCCTAAGCCAACCGCCATATGTGTTTTCCCCACACCTGGCGGTCCCAATAGAATAAGATTAAATAACTGCTCAATCCAAGCTAATTCTTTTAATTGATTAAACTGTTTTAAGCTTAGGGATTCTTGTTCATCTAAATTAAATTGCTCCAACGGAGTAATACATGGGAATTCTGCGAGTTTCAATCGTTTTTCGATGTTTTTCTCGTCTCTCATTTTTCGCTCGTACTCCACTACATTGTTCAGGAAAGCAATATAACTAAGCTGCTCCTTTTCAGCTTCTTCGAGAAGAGAAGGGAGCTTTTTTGATGTTTCCACCAAACGAAGTGAAATGAGGGAGTCTTGAAGATATTTTATCTGCTTCATTTTGTACTCTCCATGATAGTATAATAATCTTCCAATGGACGCTGGTTTGCCTCAGTATCTGTTAGTGTTAACTCAGCGATGTCGTTATAATTTGTATCAATCTGTTGATCGCTGTCGTTTGTACTGTTCACTTGGCGTTGTCGCTTAAAGAGGGATACAACATCTTGAAAGTCATTCGCACTAAAGAGTTGCCTCTCCATACAGAGTGCTAGTGCCTCATCTATTACTTCTAATGAGCCTAATTCGATGCATTTTTTTATTAAGCTTAACTGGTCTCGTATATAACGAGGATACCTATTTCGTAACTCATTCAGGTACTTAGTAGCTTGTGATTTATTTGTAAAATGTTCACTAACGACTTCAATAAGCTCTTTTATTCCCTTCGATCTATCCCGTTGATGGGATCTATTTTGAATGAGTTTTCCTTTATCAGGGCTAATGCAATGTGTTGCCAGTATTTCCCCTGACTCCTGGACATAGATTACTAGCTTATTATCATCGGTCACATAATAAAGGACTTCTGGATACTTTTGAAATGTTCCTAACGGAACAGAGTATCTGTTCGAGAGATATAGGATTGTATTGTCCTTTCGAACACTTCTTGTTATACTAGCTTTGTGAATATGATTTAGCGAGTTGACCTGTCGCATGTGTTGCTTTTCGAGGAGAAACACATCGGCGGGTCTTCTTTTTGTGCCGTTATGAATTTTGCCATTACCTGTTCTTTTTAACCATTTCTGAGACTGCTCGTTCCAGGAATCAATGTTATGAAAAATTCTATTATTAATGAAGTTATTCTTGATAAACTTAACCGCATTTTCTACTTTCCCTTTACTTTCTGGATCAGCTTTTCTACAGAGTTTAACTTCAAATTTAATTTCATTTACAAATTGTTGAAACTCTTCGGTGAGTAAAATATCCCCCTCGTTCTCAGATACAACAATTAGTCGATCCTGGTCATACAAGATCTCTTTTGAAACACCCCCCAATTCCTTAAATGCATTCCTATGAGCTGAAATTACATCCTTTGTCGTGAAAGGGCGATTTTGATATTCGACGTATTTGTATCTGGAATGTGCTAAGACAAATACAATAAAAACTAACTTAACTGGTTTACCAAATCGGTTCTTTACCGTTTTAAATCCAAAGTCTGCTTGGATTTGTTCACCCATTGGAGGATCAGGGACTGCTTGATAATCCCTAGTACTTGATTCTTTTGGAATTTGAAAATCCTCTCGAAGACACCTTACATAGCTTCTTACCGTACTTTCCCCAACTTTGAATTCAGGATATTTCTCTTTAAGCCAGTCTTGCACTTGAGCTGCAGTTAAATCTGGAAATTCTCTTAACCAATGAAGGATTAATTCCTTATGAATGTCTAACTTCTTACTTCTAGTCATTGTCGATGCCGTCCACTCTGCCATTTCCTCTGGTGATTTACGAATATAATTGTAAACCGTATTTCTTGATATATTTAGTTTCCTAGCGATAGTAGAAATACTGTATTTCTGATTGAGCATTCCTCTAATTTCAACATACATTTCAAACTTATCCACCTTTTCAATTCCTCCGCCTAATCATAGAAGTATAAAAATCTATCATAAGGTGGAGAACAATCTTAGTAAATAAGTGTTCAAATTTAATTGTCGTAAACTGTTCAATTTAGTCTAGCACTTACAAGTGTGGCATTTCCCGGTTTTGGTCAACTATTAAATGGTCATCTTATAAAAGGAATTATGTTTATTATTTTAGAATTCACAATTAATGTTAATAGTTTATTTAACCAAGCTATCATGTTTAGTTTTCTTGGGAAGATAAATGAGGCTGCCAGAGTGGTTGATCATCAATGGCTTATGTTTTATCCATGTGTTTATATGTTTGCCATGTATGATGCATATAAATTTGCGGAAGGGGAAAATCCCCGGTTATCGTTTGTCCCATTTGCTTTTGCAGCCTATTTTGTCACAATAGGTCTTATGTATTCACCTAATATTATTTTTGGTATATCATTTGGTCCTATTTGGCTTCCAATGTTGTCTTTGATTCCTGGGTTAGGAATTGGATTTATCATTCGTCATATTTTAATAAAAATAGGTTCTAAACCCGATTATAATGGGAAACCTTCTTAATAAAGGATAAGGGAAGTAAATCTTTTTGGAAATTGAATCAAAAGATAATTTTACAGTATATATTAGGTTATAGGAATTAATGGTTGCTACGGCAACCCTTTTTTATTATATGCGAAAAGATTGTGAAGCAATGTACTTAAACTATAGGGTGCGTTAGTTGAACAAGCTATCGAAAATTGATATTAAGATTTGTCTCAGCATAGTGAACTGACCCATTTTATTTTTAATTACAAATACATATACAAAACACCGTGCGAATTTGGTTGCATTTTCAGATTAGCGATAGGTAACGGAAACCGTTACGAAAAATGTTGGTACCTTTTATGGGTACTCCTTAATTATCTTAATTTTTGGTAACAATTTGAATTTAATGGTAAAATAAAACAGATATTGGTTCAGGAGAAAGGAGATTTTATGTCAAACTTAGATAAAGTTGAACAAGATTTTAATAAAAAAGTTACAGACTTAGCATTAACAGCAGCCAAAGAAAATAATATTATTGCTCCGAGTGAAATAGATCAGCTAATGGCACAATTACATAAGGATTTTAAAGTAGATACACAAAATTTGTCCAATGTGGCAAGTAGACTAATTGAAAAAAATGAAAAACTATCTGATACTGAGGTTGCTATTAGTCTACTTAAGGAAGTAGCCGCCAATGGCGAGAATAAATTCATGAAAAAAATAGCATCTAAAATGCTAAACGATAAGTGGTGGGAGAAATAATGGTAAATAAAGTGTTCTCTATTATAAAAGTCATTTACAATTTTATAAAGATCTTCTTCATAAAACATCAAGACAAAATAATGGAATTATTGTGGGAGTTTTTAATGCTAATCGTAAAGGATGCAAGAGATAAGAAAAAAGCTGAACAAGAGCAGAAGCAACAAGAGCAACAGCAGCAACAACAAACTACTTAGTTAATCAAGCAAAGTCATTTGATGGCTTCTTTATACATATTCAACTAAAGGGTGCGATAGTTAAAAAAAGCTGCAATGCAGCTTTTTTTATGGAATCTGGCGTAAAAATGAATGTAACTTAATGGATGTTTTGTTACATTGAAGGAACCCAAAAAGCCAAAAATGATTGCTAGTGGTAATTGATAATTTGTATGCTCAATATTATGATTAAAAATAATAAAATCGCCTTTATACATAATTGAATATAGAAAGGATATCATAAAATGAAAAGAATAATTTTTGGTTTAGTGGGAGTAGGAATCATGTCAGCAGGATTAATCTTCGGTAGTGGAACTATAGAAAACCAAGCGGAAGGTAGTAAAAAACCAAATATAGACGCATTGTTAGCTGAAAATGGATTTACAGCAGAACCACTGTCGAATGATGAAATGAAAGAAATGGATTTATATCTTGAAAAATATACAAAAAAATTTTCAATTGATAGAACTGTAATAGGAAAAGTGAAAAATCAGGAAAATTCAAAAGTTATAGAAGTTGCCATATCACAAACATCTGGTATTCTTAGTGAAATTCAGGCTGGAAATCCAGAAGAAGCTGAAAAAGTTAGAAAAGAAAAGGGTTTGTCTTTCATTCCTATTTATTTTAATCATGATTCAGATAGATAAAGTAAATCCCCTTTATTAATTTAAAGGGAATTGTATTTAATATGGCTTAATTTTTTTTCATAGTACCGGAAGATTGGATTTTTTTGATTTATCTGTGAGCATTACAGATATCTTCCGTAATCGGGCGCGATAGTTGCAAAGCATTAGCTGAATATGCAACTTTTTTTGTACCTTAAAAAATGTAACATAATATATATTTTATTACATTTGGGTCAATTTCGGTCTTTTTCTTATTCAACTAAAGAAGCAGGTTTGTTCAAAAAACTAAAAGATAAAGGATAAATACGATTTTTGTCGAATGTTTACTGTAAATGTAAATTTACGGTAGGTGAGTTAATGAAGTCGTTGTACTTAAAAAAACGAACTAAAATTATCCTCATTGTTTTTAGTTGTATTACTATTCTAATTGCTGGTCTTGCTTTCCTTTTATTTAAAGGAATTCAAAAGGAACTCTCACAAAAAGTAGGAGAAGACGTTAAATTTTTTGAAGCGATTAAGGCTGTAACGACTTTGAATTACGATGGTATTGATGAGAAAAAGCTAAAAAAGGACCATAAAACACAAAAGATAAAACAAATAACACTTTACTATGGTACAAATCAAAAAGATATTCTTCCACTTACCAAGGAGACTATAGACCGAGCAGAAAAACTTACGAAAAAGTATCTGGGAGAATATCAAGGTAGACCAGTTGACTTTATTTTTATGGATTCAAATCAGTTACAAAGATTTAGTAAGCTAAATGATATTTCGGGGTCATATTCGGACTTTGAAAAAGTAATAGCAGTTGACCTTGAAGATGCGGAAGTAGGGAATATTCTTAATAAAAATGAAACATCTTTATATCTTTTTCAAAAGTCAATACTGCACGAGTATACTCATTATGCAACGTACAGGGTATTAGATGAGATTGGAACAAAGGCGAAAATAGATGATTTTCCAGTCTGGTTTATTGAAGGCATTGCAGAATATATTGGGGAAAATGAGGAAAATCTCGATTATCATTCATTTGGAACACACTTTATCGAATTAACAAAGTTAAATACAGAAAAGGAATGGCAATTTGCTAGGTCACTTAAAAGTGAAAAAGGTGAAAATCCATATTTTCAGGGCTATTTCACAATTGCTTTTTTAATTAATACATATGGAGATAATATTATTTCCTCATTATTGAAGGAAACTTCGAATACTCAGGACTTTTATCAGACTCTCGAATCTTTTACTGGGAAAGACATAGTGGAACTTGAAAGAGACATTATCAACCATTATCAGTAAGTCTTTGTGAAAAAATGTACTTAAGCTAACGGGTGCGTTAGTTCAATAACAATTAATTAAGGAACGCACATATTATACACATCTAATATGTGCGTTCCTTTTTTTATGTGTTTACGTTATTTACCCTAAATATAATAATACTAAAGAATATTTCATTTTCATATAATATTATGCATTTGTATCTACTTCATTACTTTTCAAAATCATTTCTTTATATGAAGTAATTTTATGTTCTAACAATTTATTCGTTTCTTTCAGTGTCTTTAACTGGTTTTCTATGGAACTTTTATGATCTTCTAATAGTTTTAATCGATTAATTGCTGTATGTTCTCCTTCAGTATACAAGAAGGCATACTCTTTGATTTTTGTGATCGGCATTTGCGTCTCTTTTAATTTTAAAACAAATTTTAGCCATTGAAGATGCGATTCAGTATATTTTCTTTCTCCATGTTCATTCCGATCTGGAAGAATGATATTCTCTTTTTCATAGTAACGTAATGTATGTGTGCTAACTCCTACTAGTTGTGCCACTTCGCCAATTGTATACATAAAACCCTCCATTTTTAACCAATGCTAATCAAGTGTAAAAAATAGGTTTGACTTAGAGTTTACTCTAACCACTATAATAAATCCATAAATGTTAACAATCAATTTTTGTTAGTATAACAAAATATTAGGAGGCAATAAAATGAAAAAATATACAGTTATTACAGGTTCAAGTTCTGGTATTGGATATGAAACAGCTCTTGCTTTTGCTGCTCGTGGTAAAAATTTAGTCATTGTGGCACGTAGAACTGAGGAGCTTGAAAAACTAAAATCAGAGATTGTGAAAGTAAATGCAGAATTAGATGTCGTTATAAAAACAGTTGATTTATCAAATACGAAAAATGCTTATACATTATATGAAGATTTAAAGGAATATGAAATTGAAACGTGGATTAATAACGCAGGATTTGGTAATTTTGCATCAGTTGGAGATCAAAATTTAACTAAAATTGAAAGAATGCTTAATTTAAATATCGAGGCTTTAACTATTTTAACTTCTCTTTATGTGCGTGACTATTCAACAGTTGAAGGAACACAATTAATTAACGTTTCATCAGGTGGGGGTTATACGATTATTGGAAATGCAATCACATACTGTGCTTCTAAATTCTATGTAAGTGCCTTTACTGAAGGGCTTGCACATGAATTAAAAGAAAAAGGTGCAAGCATGCAAGCAAAAGTATTAGCACCTGCTGCAACTGAAACTGAATTTGCAAAAGTATCGAATGATTTAGAAGAAAATGTTAAGTTTGAAGGACTTATTCCTAAATACCATACAGCCAAAGAAATGGCTGGATTTATGCTTGATCTTTACGATAGCGAAAAAATAGTTGGAATTGTAGATGGTCTTACTTATGAATTTCAATTAAAAGATCCAATTTATCCTTATGCAGTAAGAATGAGAAGCTAATAAGGTTGATTCATCAGCGGTATTCAAAAATTTCTGGATTATTATCTTTATAATTTTACGTATATAATAAGTTCTTTACTAATTGTATTATCTTATCAAAAAGAGGTTCTTCCATTAGGAGAACCTTTCATATATTTGTTCAACTAACGGGTGCAAGAGTTGAAGATCCAGCTGTCATAAATGGCGGCTTTTTCTTATAGTGCTAACGTAAGCAGTTTTGTTGAAGAAGGATTTTGGTACACTTAAGGAGAAAAATAACATATGTTTTCTTGGGGATGTGCATAGAAATGGAAGAGAATTTTGTCGCATGGTCATTTAATTTCATTATTCGAGGGATAGATTTAAACCCTGATGAAATTAAGAAAAATATAATCCTTAAACCTTCAAAAGTGAGAAGAAAAGGTGAATTAATCGCCAAAGATATAAAAATGAAGGATTCCTATTGGAGTTATCAGATAAAGTTTAAAAGCTATGATGAGCTTTATTTAGCTTTTGACGAGTTGTTGAAAACTCTTCATACTCATAAATCCTTTATTGGTGAAATTTCGAATGGTAATGATATTTATATAAATTTTAGCTTACGATCAAATTTAGGACAATTAGGGTTTGATTTACAGCCGAAGACTATAAAATCATTAGCTGAATTAAATATTAGATTTGAAGTGCATATTCTTTCATTTGGTGAGGTTGAAGATACCTCTTGTTGAACAAAAGTGGTAGATAACCCTTTTCTGAATTCCTTCATTGTGAAATAATGCACTTAAACTAACGGGTGCAAGAGTTAAACAATGAGGTGCTGTCGCAGCTCATTTTCTTTTTGTGCTAACGGATTAGGTTAATTAAACAACAATATCATTAAATAGAGGATTTTTAGCTTTCGTAAAGAAAGAGTAAATAATAAAAAATGAGGAGATGAAAAAAATTTGGAGTATATCAGCCAGATAAAGCCTTGGGAGGATAATGACCTTGATTTACTTTTTCGTATAAACGCTCCAGAAATGATGCAGCATCTTGGAGGTCCAGAGAGTAAAGAGCAGGTTTTGAAACGACATAAACGATATCTTGAGCTTGGTAATAGAGGACGTATGTTCAGCATTATATTGTTACCAGAATTAGAATCAGTAGGTTCTGTGGGTTATTGGGAAACTACTTGGAATAATGAAAGTGTATATGAAACTGGATGGAGCATTCTACCCTCGTATCAAGGAAAAGGAATAGCTACAAAAGCAGTAAAGTTAGCAATAGAAGAGGCATCTAATGAGAACAAATATAAATACATTCACGCATTCCCATCGATTGATAATCCTGCTTCTAATGCAATTTGTCGGAAGCTTAACTTTCAGTTTATTTCTGAATGCGAATTTGAATATCCTCCAGGAAACTTTATGCACTGCAATAATTGGCGTTATTACTTAATTGGACAATAGCTGATTTTTCAGTTCTTAATTTTTAAAAAAGTTTGTGAAGAAATGTACTTAAACAAACGGGTGCAAGAGTTAAAGATTGGGATGGCTGCGGCGATCCCTTTTTCTTATTGCACTAACGAAGTAGGTTAGTTGAAAAAGAAAAAGGAAGAAAAATCCATTTCTTTCATATATAATTAATAACAGGGAGGGGGTTTTGTATGATAAAAAAGCTTTTAATGTTTTCTCTTATTTCCGTTTTATTAACTGCTTGTTCAGAGGATAAATTGATGAATTTCTTTGGAGAAAGTAAAAATTGGCAAGTTAAATATTCAGTAAATGTGTTTGACGAGAAAAGTGAATCATCAAAAGTTACAATAAGATATATCGGGGAAAAGCCAGTTCCTAAAAAGATAAAATATACTGTTGAAACTGCTACTGGAAAAACGGGCGGTGAAACTACTATCGAGAATGGGGTATTGGGAACAGGTGAAGATTCTTGCAGTGGTTGTTCAATTACCCAAGAAAATGAAAAAATAACAGCAACCATAACTTGGAATGATAAAACTGAAACCGTAAATTTAAAAAATAATGAGAAGATACTTCATTGATCTTCATTTACTCGCTTTCCTTTTTTCAACGGATTATTTTAATTTTGACAACAACTGGACTGTTTTGACCAGTCCTTTTTCATTACTCTTATTTAACTAAAGAAGCAGTTTAGTTGAAGAAAGAATGTTGCTGCCTGTCCCATACAAAGACCCTTTAATTATTATAGAAATGCTTAATGATGGTTTCACAACAAACGCTCAGAATTAGCTTCTGAGCGTCTGATTCCTTGAATCAAAAAAATTTGCCGTTAAAAATGTTATAATTTAAAATAAAATAGCATCGAGTGAATATTGTCCTGCCCCCGTGAGAGCTACACCAATTGCTACAACTAATACAGCAAGACAGTATTCATATCCACCCTTTGTAATCCAGTAACCATTTGGTCCGTGAACTTTTAAAATCCCTACTACCATTGTTCCAGCAATCACAATGCCTGCAAGTGGGGTAAGTAACCCTAACGCAAACATAGCTCCACCTATTAATTCCGATAGCCCAGCGAGTAACGCCATTGTTACACCTGGTCTTATTCCCAATTTTTCAAAATGCTCCCCAGTTACTTTTAAACCACCGCTGCCACCAAAGCCGAATAACTTTTGGGCTCCGTGAGCTATGAATGACAATCCAAATACTAAGCGTATTAACAATAAACCTAACCCTATCATATTTTTGCTCCTTTAATTATCTTTATTTAATTTGTTCGTTGATGAGTTAATCAAATTCATTCACCGTTTCCATAAATCTTTAATCTACTGGAGTTTCGAATTTACCCTCCTGATAATCCCGATAAGCCTGTCGTATTTCTTCTTCTGAATTCATTACGAAAGGTCCATATGCTACAACAGGTTCTCTGAGAGGTTCACCTGCAAAAAGAAAAAATCTTAATTTTTCGTTTGCAGAAATGTGAATACTGCTCATTTCCCCATCATTTGCGGAACCTAGCCACATTGCTTGCCCTTTTTTCGCCACAACTTTATTTTCACCAAATGTTCCACTTCCTTCTAATACATAAATATAGCCATTATAGGTACCAGGAAGGTCTTGACTAATGAATGCTCCTTTTTCCAACACCATTTCTACAAACGTGACAGGTGCGTAATTCAGGGTGTTCGATAAAATATCTCTAGACGAACCTGAATATACTCGAATTAAGGCACCGTTCTCTTGACGAACAGGCATATCTTTTGCGTGCATATTTTGATAACGGGGTTTTACCATTTTATATTTACGAGGTAGATTAACCCAAAGCTGAAGAAGATGAACTGTTTCACCGTCAAGTGGTGATTCATTATGGATCACGCCTCTACCAGCAGTCATAAATTGAAGGTCCCCTTTTTCTAGGATTCCACCCGCCCCCGTAGCATTGTCATAATGATTAAGCCTTCCGTCAATGATAAATGTTAAGGTCTCTATACCACGATGAGGATGCTCACTAAATGCTCCTTTTTGAAATTTATCTTCCATTAGTAATAAGAACGGGTCATAATCTACCCAGTTGCCAGGTGCAAGGATA
This sequence comes from Neobacillus sp. C211, assembly GCF_051842875.1. NCBI lineage: Bacteria > Bacillati > Bacillota > Bacilli > Caryophanales > Bacillaceae > Neobacillus > Neobacillus sp. C211. Next base: position 646 of record NZ_JBPXRO010000026.1, on the reverse strand, counting down.
GGACTTGCGGTATGAATATTGCTTATTTTTTGTTCGGTTACTGTCCATACTTTTTTTATTTCACGACGTTTAATATTTTCGGTATTCATATTATTTGCCCCCTTTTCATAATCATAATAAACCATTAAAATCAATTACATAAGTATGCACTTTGAAGATATATAGTATGTAAAAAGATACTATTGGAGGTAAAGATGAAAATAAAACCTGAATATTGTAAAGTACACGACGCTCTTTCCATCTTGGTTGGGAAATGGAAGCCTATCATCTTATTGTATCTAATGTCGCAAGGCACAATGAGATATGGAGAATTAAAAAAAGCACTTGTAGGCATTACCCCAAAAATGCTAACAAATCAATTACGAGAACTAGAGGAGGAGGGGCTCATAAGTCGAGAGGTATATCGTGAAGTCCCACCTAAAGTGGAATATTCTATAACTGAGTATGGAATGACATTGAAGCCGATTTTAGATTCAATGCACGAATGGAGTATGGAACATAAAAAGAGAAAATTGCAAAATACAATGGATTAACATTTCCTTCCTTTTGATAATGAAGAACAAAATACATTTTCTGAATTTTGTTCTTCAACTAACGTGGTGTGTAAGTTTAAAATCGTTATTAATATTTTAAAATAGATGCATGC
>NZ_JBPXRO010000025.1:0-85886 GCF_051842875.1 Neobacillus sp. C211 | reverse complement strand
AAGAAGGATAAGGAGGAACCTTGTCGAATATTATCCAAAGAAAAATGAAAAGGCGGTGGTACTTATTGTTAGCGAGATAGAAATTTTAGCAAATCGAATCATTACAGATGCTGCACGAAACCAGGCAACAGATATTCACATTATCCCAAGGAAGAGGGACACACTCGTCCAAATCCGATTAACCAACAAGTTAATTCCTCGACTATCCCTTCCAAAAGATGAATGCGACAGATTAATCTCACATTTTAAATTCACAGCCAATATGGATATCGGAGAAAGAAGACGTCCACAAAGTGGTTCCATTTTTTGTGAAGTTGACGGAAATTTAATGGGGCTCAGGCTTTCCACACTCCCGTCTAATAACAGAGAGAGCCTTGTCATCCGGCTATTACCACAGCAAGAACAAATTCCTTTTCACCAACTTTCACTCTTCCCAGCAATGACCCGAAAACTTCTTGCCCTTCTCAAACACGCTCATGGATTAATAATTTTTACCGGGCCGACGGGCAGCGGAAAAACGACTACTCTCTATTCCCTTTTAAATGAAACCGCCCACTTATTTCACCGTAATGTCATTACACTCGAAGATCCCATTGAAAAAAACTATGACTCAGTCCTGCAGATCCAAGTCAATGAAAAAGCAGGCGTCACCTATGCAGCCGGACTAAAGGCAATTCTTCGTCATGATCCTGACATAATAATGGTCGGTGAAATTAGAGATGCTGAGACCGCAAAGATTGCGGTAAGGGCTGCATTAACAGGCCATCTAGTGCTTTCCACGATGCATACCCGTGATGCGAAGGGAGCGGTTTATCGCCTGCGTGAGTTTGGAGTGAATTGGTTAGAGGTCGAGCAGACACTTATTGCCATTACTGCCCAAAGGTTGGTTGAACTTACCTGCCCTTTTTGCGAAGGAGAGTGTTCACCTATTTGTTATTCCTATGGCAGATGGAAACGCGCCAGTGTATTTGAACTTTTATCCGGACGAAATTTACACGCAGTAATGAAAGCTGCTCAAGGAGAAAAAATAGAAATTCGTTACCGAATGATAAAAGATGTAATTAATAAGGGCATTGCACTTGGATATATTCAAGAATCTGAATATGAACGATTGGTATATAACGATGAAACGGTCTAAATGGTCAGTGAATGAACAAGCAAATTTCCTGAGAAGAACCGGTGAATTATTGGCAAGGGGGTATCCAATTGCTCTAGCAATTGAATCCATAGCATTACAATTACCGTCAAAACGAAAGGAGGATTTAAATGGATGCTTAGAAGAGTTGAAAAAGGGTTTACCGTTTCATGATGCATTAAATAATCTTGGTTTCAACAAAGACTTAGTCGGTTATGTCTATTTCGCGGAGCAGCATGGCAGCTTTGCTGATGCTCTGTTAGAAGGAAGTGATCTTGCCCTATTAAAAGATAAAGACCTACACAAGTTGCTCAAGTTGCTTCAGTATCCAATGGTGCTTTTAGTTATTACAGGATTTCTATTTATATTTATAGAAAATACATTGCTGCCAAAGTTCACCACTCTTTTTTCATCGCTTGGTCTGGAAGCAAATTTTTTCACAAATGTCATTTATGCTTTTGATCAATACTTCCCAACTGTTATCGGTACCCTGCTTCTGATCCTAATTATGGGAGCCGCTTATTATCTTCTCTTTTTTAGAAAACTCTCCGTCCTCAAACAAAGGTCACAACTTGTTCGAATACCTTTTGTTGGCAGGATCCTCAAATTGCTGTTTACCCACTACTTTTCCATTCAACTTAGCTTTCTCTTATCCGGTGGATTATCAGTTTCCGAAGCCTTACAACTATTTGAACAGAATCTCAGGCATCCTTTTTACAGTCACTTAGCTAAAACAATTAAAACTAAGCTAATTACCGGAGAAAAGTTGGAGACAATTTTAGCGTCTCTGTCGTTTTTCGAAAAAGAATTTCCGATGATTGTAAAACACGGCCAAGAAAATGGAAAATTGGAGCAGGAGTTATTATTTTTCAGTAAGCATTGTGTCACTAACATGGAGGAAATGATAGAAAAACGGTTAACAACCATCCAGCCAATTCTTTACATTTTCATTGGATTCATGGTGGTTTCGATGTATTTAGCAATTCTGTTACCCATGTTTCATCTACTGGACGGCATTTAAGAAAAGCGCAAGCGCCCGTTTAGCGGCGTATGGACTGGAGCGCTCTAACTGAGATAAAGGAAACACGGAGAGCGGAGCGATTCGATGTTGACTTATCGTAGGGCGGAGAGCGAAGTTCACTAGCCGCTGGGCGCTGGAGCTGGACAGTTATCTAAGTTCAAAAACTTATACTTTTTTATCTTATAAAAAAAATGGAGGTTATTAAAAATGATGAAAAATGAAAAAGGCTTTACTTTAATTGAAATGATGATCGTCATGCTCGTAATTTCGGTCTTGTTAATTATCACAATTCCAAACGTTGCCAAACATAATTCTAACATCAACAATAAAGGCTGTGATGCCTATGTTAAAATGGTTCAGGCACAAGTTCAGGCTTATGAAATGGATAAGAATAAAGTACCAACTATCGCGGAACTAAAAGCAGAAGGATATATAAAGGGGGACGCTAAAGGTTGTCCAAACGGAAAGACAGTTGAAATAGACTCTGAAGGTACTGTAACAGCTGTTGCATCAGTAACCACTCCATAATGAATACGCATCAAAAAGGCTTTACTTTAATTGAGTCCTTGTTAGTTCTCTCCATCTTCATGATTATCTCCTCAATTACAGTTTTCTCCTTAAAACCACAGCACTCAGTAATGGAGGATGAGGCCTTTTTAATCCAATTAAAAGCGGACCTATATTATGCTCAACAATATGCTATCTCCCATCAGGATGAAGTATCCATTGTTTTTGTTCCAGATCAATATAGGTATTATCTATGCTTGTGGCCGGAACCAACGCCGATCGTCAATCGAAATTACAGTACAAATATTTATCTCAAAGAAGGTTCTCTCCCCTTATATTTGAAATTCCTAAGCGACGGAAATGTAAATCAGTTTGGAAACTTTTTTATCCAAACAAAAAATAAAACATATGTTATTACCTTTTTAATTGGAAAGGGTCGGTTCTATGTTAAGGAGTACTAGAGGATATTTTTTGCTTGAACTGCTTCTTTCTTTATCTGCCTGGTTAATGCTTAGTTTATTTTTACTGCCTTTATTGATTGAACTAAGAGAACAATCACGACAATTAGAATGGGAGAGCAAGGCGAGACAGCTAATGTATGAGGAACTACAGACCAAATTAATCAGTAATAAAACATTTTCAAATTACACTACCATTTTGAATGGAGTTGAATACCAAATCACATGGAAAGACACCGGAGCAGCTGACCAAAAGGAGGTGTGTGTAAGAATTGAAAAAAACTCATTACAGCCTGAAACCGAAATTTGTAGGCCCCTTGAATGAAAAAGCCTTTACGCTCATCGAGGTACTAATTGCTTTTTCAATTTTTACGACGATTATTTTCTTTATGACACCTGTTTTTCAAATTATCCTGACTAATAAGGACACTGAGGCATCGTTACAGGCAATGGAATGGGAAGTTTTTTCGAGCCAAATCAAAAAAGAAATAAGGCTGTCCACTCGTGCCGAAGTGATTTCCGGAAGGTTAGTTCTAACGAAGGATACTGAAACCATTCAATATGAAAAGTACGGTACTAATCTTAGGAGACGTGTGAATTCAACTGGACATGAAATAATCCTCCAAAATGTTTCACAATATTCATTCACCATTTTAAACAATGCAGTCAAAACCATCGTAACGGATCTATGGGGAAAAGAATACTCAGTTACAGCTTTTCCATTAGTAAATTCGGGGCCAGTCCCATGAAAAATAATGAAAAAGGCTTCACTTACCCACTTACCTTGTGCCTGATCATCCTTTTTTTATTATTTTTCTCGGTACGTATTGAACAATTGTTATCCGAAAGAAAAATGGCACATGAAACGGCTATCATCCTCCAAGAGGAGTACTATTTTCTATCGTCGGTAAAAAAAGTTGAAGTAATATTTCAAAAGAGTGCAATCTTACCTGTCAAGGGAACAATTAGTTTTGTTAACGGCACCATGGATTACCAAGCTGAAACTCCTACTGGATATGTCCAAAAAGTCAATTTTACTCTTCACCTTCATGCAGTTGACAAAACAGTCATTGGACGGGGATATTTTGATACAAGGACAAAAAGATTAAGTAAATGGGTCGAATTAAAATGAAGAAATATGGACATACTTGTTTATGAAAATTAAAGGCAGGTGTGTCCATGAAAACAAACGACTATGTAAAATATATGACCCAAACCATCGTGAAATACGCAGACCAACCGAAGGATGAACGAAAACGAATTCGTACAGCTCGAAAAGAAACAAAAGCTTCATTTTGGTATCGCTGGTTCGGAATTCTACCCTACATCGTTTATTTTGAAGTCAAAAAAAGACGAAAATTGTAACGAGTGGATGCTGGGTCTGCTTCGTTATTTTTCCAAAATAACTATATTCCTGCTATTGACAAGAGATTATAAATGAATTTAGGCTATTTTTTTATTATATTGTTACAATATAAAGTCGCAAATTGTGAACATTTTCTAAACTTATAGTGTTAACATTGTTAACCTCATTCCTTTGTTTTTATAGCTGTATTATAATGGAATAAATTATGGGGGTTCGAGGTGAACAGTGATGGAACAAACATTAAAAATAACAAACGTTTTGTCAGATCCAACCCGGTACTATATTTATCAATACATTACAAAACGTCATCAAGAAGTAACCGTTCAAGAGGTGGCGGAAAATTTTAATATTCATCCGAATGTAGCAAGATTGCATTTATCAAAGCTTGAAGATGTAAATATGTTAGCATCCGAAACCAAAAAAACAGGTAAGGGCGGCAGACCAAGTAGATTATATCGTTTATCTAACGATGTAATCCAGCTGCATTTCCCGTTTCGCGACTACATGCTTTTATCCAAAGTCGCACTCCAAACAATGATTTCGCTAGGAGAAGCAGGAAAGGAAGCCCTTTATCTAACCGGAAAAAGGTTTGGTACAGAAGTGATTGAACAAGAAAAGGCAAAAAGGGCATTTGGTGAGGAATTAGAATTTGAGCATAAGCTAATAATATTAAAAAGCGCAGCAACACTTGCAGGTTTTTATCCAGAATTTGAAGTAAACGGTGAGAAAACAAAAATCTATTTCCAAATTTTCAATTGTCCATTTAAAGAAGTGGCAGAAGAACATTCGGAAACAGTTTGCAGTATGCACCATGAATTTCTAAAGGGAATGTTTGGTGCACTATTTGAATCCGTTGAGTTGATTGAAAAAGATAATATTATTTCTGGCTGCGAAACTTGTTCATATCAAGCGCTGGTTACAAACTAATTCGAAACCATTATTTACATTATGCCTCCTTTTCCTTATAATATTGTAATGATGGTATCGTAGGGAAAAAGGAGGGGGATACATATGGATCGCATGTTCAGAGTTTGTGGTTTCTGGACGGGCATTTTTACAGTTATGTTTTATCTAGGTGATATGGATAAAACGGCAATGCTATTCTTAGCCCAAACAGGTTTTTTCGTTCTGCTTAGCTATCTTAAATTATCCGAGCGCATGTATTTGTGGGTATTCGGAGCATATTTAACAGTTTTCTTCGCAGGTTTCACTTATTGGTCTACGTTCATGATGGTGCCTGGTGCAGGTCATTGAGAAACATTTAGAAAAAACGTCGGAATACTCCGGCGTTTTTTCTTTATTCTACGAAAACGTCATTTTCATTTAACTTAAACCCTTTTTGCTGGATAACCACATGAAAATAGGTGCTTATCCCGGATGGCATGATCAAACTACGAATCGCTCGATTCCGTTTGCTGACTTCTGAAAATGGATTGGGGTCATAATGGTTCGCTAATTCTTTTAGAATTCCGGACTTTAATAAAAATTCATCCTGTCTGAGTTTGGTAATTAATTCTAATTCTACCTGCTCACCCTTTTGAATGAGATAATCAAAATGAATATGCGTGGTAATATCCATTTCACCTGGGTGCTGCAAAACATCATCAATCATCTGATGCTGATAATACCCTCTTAAACTCCCCTTTGCCCTCCTTGGGTCCATCCACTCCTCAAGTGTATAGCCATAATCAGCTGTCACAACCATTCCTTTTCTGAGGGACTGAGCAATTTCCCGCATCATCTTTTCCATTGCTAACGGGATCTCTATCCGCTGTTTTTCCTTTAGTTTAAGCTTGCTTTCCTGTAAAAAAAACAGGATATCTGAATCCGTTAACAACACTTTTTGCTCATACAGTTCGTTCCTTCGAATCCCTATCATAACCTCAAAAAGCTGCCCATCGACTTTCTCGATCACACGAACTGGCAGGGCATCGAATAGTTCATTGGAATAAACCACTCCCTCAAAAGCCTCAACATTACTGATACTTTCCACTTGGACAACCGAAAAATTAGTTAGCAATTGCCTTTGCAGTTTCTGATGATAGGGACTGCTTTCTACAATTATATATTTTAATGGGGTTTTAATCGTTTCATGCCATTCCTGTAAAAAAGCCTCCGCAAAACGTCCATTCCCAGCTCCAATTTCACAAAATACTGGAGCTAATTGTGTCCTTTCACATAAGTAAGAAAACCATTTTGCCATCATTCTTCCGTATATATCAGATATATTGCTTGTTGTTATGAAATCCCCTTGTCGGCCAATTTTCTGTTTATCTTTCATATAATAACCGAAATCAGGATGATATAAGGCTGCCCCCATGAAATCCGCATAGGTAATTAACTCATTGGGTGAATTTGAAATTAAACTCTTTAAAAATATATTCATATATGCTCCTTTTTAAATAAACACTATTGACACAATGTAAACTTTATAATATTGTAAGGATAGTAGCTTAACTTTTATCCCCTCCCATATTAGAATATAATATCCCCCAGAAAAACCCTTCTCAAATTGGAGAAGGGTTTTTCTATTTTTGTCTTCTCTCTATCCTCTAAAATCCATTCAAGAACGGATTACTATCCATTTCATCAGCGATGGTTGTTACAGGGCCATGGCCTGATAAGACATACGTTTCCTCAGGCAAAACAAGCAGCTTATCATGAATGCTTTTTAATAGCTGTGCCTCGTTTCCTCCTGGGAGGTCTGTACGGCCAATGCTGCCTTGAAACAGGGCATCACCTGAAAGAACAAAACCATCCTTTTTGAAGTAAAATGAGACACTTCCAGGTGAATGTCCTGGTGTATGAAAAATGTCAAACTCAAAACCACCTATTTTCATTTCTCCTTCATTTTTTAAAATAAAATCAGCTGGCTTTACTGTTATTGAATCCTGAATCATAAAAAATTGCGAACCATTTAATGAAGAGTCACCCAGCCATTTTTCCTCTTGTTTGTGAAGATAAACTGGAATTTTATAAAAATCCCTTACTTCATCAACACCCCCAATATGATCGAAGTGCGCATGGGTTAGAAAAATTGCGATAGGTTTTAATTTCCTATTGTTCAACAAATGAATGAGTTTTTTCCCTTCACTGCCTGGGTCAATAATTAAACACGAACGATCTGAATTTTCTACAATATAACAGTTAGTTTGAAGTGCCCCTAATGGGATTTGTTGCCATTTCATAAATTTAGTACCTCCAATTGAAATTGCGATATCATTATTTTACACTAAGTAAACAGTCGAGAGAAAGAATACTAATTCAATGATCTCTTATTTGCACTCGACAAATGAAAAAAAAAAATATAAAATAAGAGTCGAATGAATATAATATAGGTACATAATTTTCTTTGGAATGTTTGAGGCATTGCCTGCTTATGATGAAAAAGGGGGATTTACCATGGGTTTAGTGATTATTTTTGCTATCGTAACCATCCTTGCAGCTTTCGGTGGATTTTCATCACTAAAGAATAAAAATTTCTTAGGTGCATTTTGGGGTGTAGCGTCATTTGTGACTTTTGGTTGGTTTACAGTTATGACCATTGTTCATTCTGGTTTTCCAACAGGACATCACTAATAATCTTAAAAAGACTGCCATCAGGCAGTCTTTTTTCTATCCCTCGTTTAACAGTGTGGTTACCCGCTCTACTTTATATTCCATACTACGCTTAACATCTCTTCGGTCATCAATACGAATCGTTGTAGCGACCCGCTGGATTCCTTCAGAGAAGGGTACCTCATGCATTTCTTGAATTACTTCAAAAAGGATAGGTAATTCACCTTCAATTATGGTATTCATCGGTGTTAATTGGAAACGAATCTTCCCTTCTTCTTGATATTTCCTCAAAACTTTTTGAACACTTGCCACATATTTACTGACACTTGGTGTTTCCGTACCAATTGGAATGACTGCTACATCTACAATGGCCATGCAATATTACCTTCCTTTACTATATTTTCATCACAACGTGATTTTATCATATTGGGAGATAAAATAAAAAAATGACAACCATATTGTCATTCTTTTATCAGTTCATATATTTTCTTTGCCTTAATATCGATAATTTTTTCAAACTGATTCCCATACAAGAGTGCATCACCAGAAGGAGATAAATGAATGGGCTCATTTTCTAACCCATCCATGATTAAGCTGCTACTTCCGTTCTTAGGATTGTAAGATAGGAGTTGGAAGCCCTCTGTATAGGAATCCGCTTCACCACTTGTGACAGGACTAAAAGTAAAAAATTGTCCCTTCTGCTCATTATAGTCATAGAACGGAATTAACCAATCTGAATAATTTGTAAGTTGTGGAATAGAAAACGTGAATAGCTTTTTCATTTCTTTGTCAAAAAATGAATAATTGGCCATCGATTGATCTTGTTCATTAACAGAGACAGTCACGAGCAAATCGCGAAATTCAGAAAAATCGATCACTGAAGAAAACAGTGTCTTTTCCATCCCATTTTCTAAACTTCTATCAATAAGTGGTGCAAATAGGGAAGGATTATTTTCATCCCAATTAATGAAGGCAACCTCATTCTCACCCTTCCATTTTATAAAGGGTTGGGGCAAGGTAAGTTCGGTAATGTTTGACTTATTTAGATCTAGTAATAATACTTGAAAGCTCCAATCCTCATTAAATTTCGTGACCAGAATCTCTGATTCCTTATAAGGATTCCACTCAAAAGCTAATTCATAGGAAGCAAAAGATTTTTTCAATTGTTCCTTCCCTTTTATATCTATAATTGTAACTATTCCTTCGTATGATGACGGCGAGGTATGAATTAACATTCTCTTTTTTGAAGGGCTAATTTGGACGTTGACTATGGGATATTCACTTTTATAAATTAGTTCACTTTTACCTGTTAAAAGATTGTACTGATAGACACTTGAAGTTTGTTCTAGATTTGTAATGTAGAGGACTTGGGTTCCAGAAAGCCAGCCGACGAATTTATAAAATTCACCTTCAGGGATGGAAATAGGTAATTTCCATTCGTTTCCTAGAGCAGTAGCAGGTGTTTTAGGCTTTTCACTTTTAGCGGTAACTTTTTGTTTCAACTGCTCTTTTTGAGCACATGCAGATAAAATGAGAATTAAAAAAATTAAACGGAGGATCAGAAAAATAGGATAATTTCTTTTTTGCCGGCTCAATTTATCAATATTTCCTCCTCTCATTTTCACTCTCATAGGTTTGTACGTTTTTTTGACAAAAATGTTTCAACTTTTTAGAAAATATTACTAAATAGGAAAAAAGCCGCATGACTGCGGATTTTCCCTTTGGAGATTATTGATTTAATTTATTCTTTATTAGCCATGCTGCACCAAGGACACCTGCATCATTTCCTAATGTCGCCAAAGCAAGTTTCGTGGAATCTCTTACGGATGAAAAAGCAAATTTTTCAAAATTATTTTTTACTGGATCAACTAATATATCGCCTGCTTTTGAAACACCGCCGCCAAGAACAATTTTTTCCGGATTTAGGGTGTTGGCAATACTAGCTAATACGAATCCTAAATGAAAGGAAACATCATCCAATACTGATTGGGCCAATTCATCACTATTACGGGCTGCATCAAAGACATCTTTTGCTGTAATGCTGCCATTCTCAGCAAGCTTTTCAGATAATTCACTTTTTAACCCCTTAGCTAGTTCAATCTTAGCTATTCGAACAATGCCTGTTGCAGAAGCGACCGTTTCCAAACAGCCTGTCTTCCCACAATTGCATGGTGCACCACCCGATGTGATGGCTGTAATATGACCTATTTCTCCCGCAGCACCATTAATGCCTTGAACAACTTTGCCGCCAACAATTACGCCGCCACCGACACCTGTTCCGAGTGTGACACAAACAAGGTCCTTCGCTCCAGCGCCCGCTCCCATCCACATCTCACCCAATGCCGCAGAGTTTGCGTCATTTTCAATCGCTGCTGGTAGGGAGGTCGCTGCTTCAAGATGGTCCTTTAGGGGATAGTTATCTGGCCAGCCTAAATTTACGACATTTAAAACAATTCCCTTTTCATAGTTAACTGGTCCAGGTGCCCCCATACCAATTCCTAGTAAATTACTTTTTAATTGATCATGTTCAGCAAGTTTTTCATCAATTGCCTTAGCAATATTACCTGTAATGTTTTGTCCTTCATTTGTGTTATCCGTTGGTATTTCCCATTTGTGAACGATTTCACCTTCAGTTGTTACGAAGGCTAATTTAGTAGTTGTCCCACCGAGGTCAACACCCACAATCCATTTTCTTGACAATAGAATCACCTATCTTTTTTGACTTTTTCTTTTTGAAATTGTATCTCATGCCTCAAAATTAACAGAGCTGTTTGGAACTCCATTGGCTCTATCAGCTGTGATTGATATAGTTCCTTTAGCTCCATTTCCATTAATTCAAGGTCCGCGACTCTTTCACCAATATAAATAATGGTTCCAAAACGCTTTAAAAATTGCTGAATATCATAAATAGTTTTCATTTATATCTCCTTGTATTTTAATTGAGAGAAACATATTAGTACAAGCAATATTTTTTTCAGAAATATAATTTGGTTATACTATTCTCCTTCGTCAGAGGATTGAAGCTGGCGATTAATTTCGTGTAGTAATTCAGAATACTCCTGTTGATTCGGTTTAAGCTTTATTGCCTGTTCTATATTTCCTTTAGCCTCTTCCAGATCTTTTTGCTCAAGATTAATAAGAGCTAAATTAAAGAAAGCCTCATCAAAACTAGGGTCTAGTTTTATTGCTTTTTGTAGGTGTGTTTTGGCTTCAGGAAGCATCTCCTTCTTAATTTCTACGAAAGATAGAAGAAAGTAGGTTTTCTCTGATAGATTGTCGGCATTTTCTTCCGATTCCTTTAAAACGTTGTAGGCCTTATCGTAGTTGTTTTGCTTTATATATTCCTGGGCCATCAACAAATTAGAATTTTCATCATGTGATTTTCCTAAAGAGCTAAAACCATAAGATAAAGAACCATATAGCAGTGCGACAGACGCAATAAAAAACAACATTTGCAGCCATAGTTTGTTCTTCTTTGGAAAGTGGACAGTGCCTGCTGCTAGGAATCCCCCTGCCAACCCGCCTAGATGACCTGCATTATCAATTCCCGATGCAGAGAACCCAACCATAAGGTTGATTCCAAGAACGACAAGCAAATTCAATCCCATTGTTCGGAAAAAAAACTTCGGATAAATAACTCCAAAATAAAGTAATGCACCAAAACAGCCAAAAATAGCACCGCTTGCCCCTGCTGATAAGTTAGCACTGAAGATGAAACTGGCAATAAAACCTGTAACTCCAGCAAACAAGTAAATCCAAAGAAAACGAAGATTGCCAAAAATTCTTTCCACTTCAGTTCCGAGAAAGTACAATGCCAGAGTGTTCATTGCCAGATGGATAAAACCAATATGAAGAAAAACGGGTGTAATAAATCTCCACCATTCTCCTTCAACGATTAATTGGTTGACCTTGGCCCCGTATTTAATCAAGGTAGAAGTATTGGTGCTTCCACCATGAAGCTGAAGCCAGAAAAAAACAGCAACCTGAATGGCAATGAAAACATACGTAAATATTGGTTTGCCGTTCAACAGAATTGCTCTTTCCGTCTTAACTTTCTTAATCGCATAATCCAATGCCGCTTTCTTAACGGACTCAACATCCTCTTCTAAGTGATCATCATTGATTGAAAAATGAAGTTCAGCCCCAAGCCTCTCTGAAATACGATGAAAACCTGCTTTGTATACCCCTTGTGCCAAAAGAATCGAGCTTACCATCGTTTTATTTCCTTCAGAATGGACAAAAGGTTTCGCGAGACGAAATTCATATTCATCAACTGGTGGGAATTGACTAACATAAATATTGACCACATTTAACTCATGTCGACCAATTTGCTTGCGGACTCTCTCTCCATTTGCTGCAGTAAACTCAATATCACGCTGCATAGCATTACTCCAATCCAAATTGTGGAGCAGCAGACGAATGATCGGTGCTTTTTTATTTTCTATTTTTTCTAGCCATAATTCTTTTTGATTTTCAAATAATTGAATAATACGGTAACCATGATCTGAAATAAATGAATACGCTAATTTCCAAAATATGTAACGTTCTCTGTTATTCATTTCCCCCCTGCTTCCTATGTAAAAATAAACGGCCATATCAAGCTGCGATAACTCTTTTTCTTATATCTTTCATTATAAACGATTCTCGAGTAACAATAATCAATCAAGCTTTTTATTTTTATTAAGATACGTCTTCTCCATAAAAAAAAACCATCTGTGGTTTTCACCATTCAGATGGTCTTCCAAAAACCGATTGCATCATTTTTTGTTTTACACCTGGGAAGCTCATAACTGAGCCTACAGCAAGCCTGCGCATCCAACTAGACCCTAGTAGCACATTGATAAGACGGTATCTGTATCGGAAACCAAAATAACCAATAGAACCAATCATCAATATGGATGTTAACATACGAGACATTCTCATCCCTCCTACTAGTATTTTGCGATTATGACCATCATTTTATCCATAAAAAAAGGACTGAATTCACAGAATAAGAATTCAATCCTTTTGATTAATAGTTCTTAAAGACCGGTTCCATCGTTTGCTTTAATACATTCACAGAATTAACGAATTTTCCCTGCTCTTCGTCATTCAATTTAAGCTCCACAACTTGTCTAACTCCATCTCGATTAACTACAGCTGGTACACCTATATAGATATCATTCTGTCCATATTCCCCATCTAGATAGGCAGAAACAGTTAACACAGAATTTTCATTTTGAAGAATCGCTTTTGTCAATCTGACAAGACCCATAGCAATTCCATAATACGTTGCACCTTTTCTTTCAATGATATGGTAGGCAGCATCACGAACATTTAAAAAGATTTGATCAAGGTCCGTTTGATTAAACCCTGTTTTGTTTTTTGACCACTCACTAATAGAAGTACCAGCAATATCCGCATGACTCCATACGGGGAGCTCTGTATCACCATGCTCTCCAATAATATAGGCATGAACATTACGCGTATCTACATCAAAATAATCGCCAAGCAAAAAGCGGAAACGTGCTGTATCTAAAATTGTACCAGAACCAATTACCCGCTCTTTTGGCAGCCCTGAAAACTTCCAAACGGCATACGTTAATATATCGACCGGATTTGTAGCAACGAGGAAAATACCATCAAACCCACTTGCCATAATTTCTTCGACAATTCCTTTAAAGATCCTTGTATTTTTTTCAACTAAGTCAAGTCGTGTTTCCCCTGGCTTTTGGTTTGCACCCGCTGTGATAACAATTAGGTCTGCTTCACCACAATCCTGATAACTTCCGTACCAGATTTTCGTCCGGGATGGAGAAAATGGTAGGCCGTGATTCAAATCCATTGCGTCTCCTTCTGCCTTTTCCTTATTTAAATCAATCAAGATAAGCTCCTCTGTTATCCCTTGATTTAATAGGGCAAAAGCATAGCTTGAACCCACAAATCCCGTTCCAATGAGAGCCACTCTATTCACGCGATTAAACATGACCATTCCTCCAAGTAAAAGATATTGCTATATCAATATCATTCATCCCAAAAAAAATTAGTTATTCAAATAAATGACTCCTATCGCTGACATAGCAGCAACACAACCTGAAAGGAAATTCACCATATCATTATCTACAAAGACAGACCCTTTTATTCTATTTGCCGGCAAATCACAATGCCTCTTTTTTTCAGTCTCTATCCCGCATTTCACACAAACATATACCTGTTGGTAAAAGGCACCAATCAACGTATCAATAACATTTCCGAAAAAACCAAAAAGGAAAACAAGAGCTGTTAAGAAATAACTTATATCAAAAAGCCAAAATCCTATGATTGAAATTAAGAAGGAACCTGCAAGGGATGCCAAGCTTCCCAATAAACTGATTGCTCCCGATGTCCCCTTTTCAACCCGTTTAAAGGAACGTATGTATAATGGTTCTTTTTTGCTTAAACTACCGATTTCCGAGGCCCAGGTATCAGAATTTGCACTAGCCAGACATACTATAAAGCCAACTAACCAGATCATATCATTGTTGAAATACTGAATGATACTGAAAAGCCCGGCCGCTCCTCCATTCGCAGCGACCTGACGCCAATCTCTTGTAGCCCCTTTTGCAAGCTTTTCTTCTATTATGCTCTTATCACTACTTTTGTATTTTGACCAAAAACTTGAAGAGGCAAAAAATACCCCAAGCAGGAAAAGACCATTTACACCGAAGCCTAAATACACTGCAAGTCCAACTAAAATGGCAGCAAAGGCCCCTGATCTAGTCAAGGATTTGGATTTATAACCTGCCGCACCTGTCAATAGAATTCCAACGAAAATCAAAATCACTATAATCATTTTATTTTGATAACTCCATGGTTTGTAATAATTTGGGATACCGGTACATCATACTCCTCAACAAGAAACTGTTGGACCAATTGATCAGTAAAGGCAAGTGAAATCGTCATACCCTGGTAATTTTGTAAATAACGATCATAATAGCCTCCACCAAAACCCAATCGGTACCCTTCTTTTGTATAGGCTAAACCTGGAACAATCATTAGGTCAATCCTATCTGCATCAACTTCCTTAGTTACTTCCTCAATCGGCTCAAATAGACCATAAAATACTGATTCCAGCTGAGAAAATTCATTTAAAGTTCTAAATGATAGCCGTCTTTCATTTGGATCACATTTTGGCACAACAACTTGTTTTCCTGATTCCCAGGCTTTGCGAATCAATTGATATGTATCCACTTCTGGTTGTTTTGAAACCGTTAATCCAATAACTTTTGCTTGTTTCCATGCTTCATCCTCATAAAGTGTACAAGCAATTTTATACGAATAATCTTCGTATTGAGGTTTTGTAAGCTTTGAAAGTGTCTCTCTCATTTGCTTACGAATAGAGTTTTTATTATTCATTTTAGTAAGCTCCTAACTTTTAGACAACAAAAAAAACAGCAGGAAGCCCCCACTGTTTATTTTGTTTCGCGATGTGCTGTTGAACGTTTTTCTCTTGGGCAATATTTCTTAAGCTCAAGACGATCTGGATTATTACGTTTATTTTTTGTTGAAATATAGTTACGATCTCCACACTCAGTGCAAGCCAATGTAATATTCACACGCATGTTTATTTCCCTCCAAACAATTAAGCATTTCTTTCATACGACTTTTCCATAATATCATTTTTTAAAAGGAAATGCTAGTATGTTTTTTTTGTTAATAAACTTTCATTCATTTCAGTGAATTTTCTTTAAAAGTGCTTCCGTAAAAACCTTCCACTGCGGCATGGCAGTATATTCTTTCATACCCACTTCATTTTATAAATTATTTGGAGTTTCTTTTTGTGCATCAGTATGAACGCGTTTGTTCAATACAGTATCTTCCATTACCCTACTTGTTTCGGATGCAATACGTTTCCATCCATACAGTCTTATTACAATTTGTCTTCCTTTTTTGCCAATTTCTTCTGCTTTAAGTGGATGATTTATTAGAAAGTCGATTTGTTCGAGCATGCTCTCTGCATCCCCAGGGGTCATTAGTAATCCTGTATGTAGATGCTTCACAATACCCTTCATCCCACCTGTATTGGATACAATCGTTGGCTTACCTAAGATCATCGTTTCAAGTACCACTATTCCGAAAGGTTCATATAAACTAGGAATGACTGCTAGTTCACTTCCAGCAATGAGTGAATTCCTTTGCTCATCTGTAACATATCCCACAAATGTAATATGGCTTTCTAAATTCCGCACGTTAATTTGTCTTCGATACGTTTCGAGCATCGGTCCTTTTCCCGCTATCACAAAAAAGCAGTCTATTTCCCTCTCTTTTGCGATCGAAGCTGCCTCTATTATGGTTTCAAATCCTTTTTCTTTTACGATCCTACCAATTGAAAAAATGTATTTCTGATCCTTAAGTTCCGGAAATATTTCCTCTGTATCTAGTTCATTCAAGACAGGTTCAATACCATTTGGAATAATGGCTATCTTTTCATTTTTCGCATTAAAGACGGAGTTGAGAACATCTTTCATGTAATCGCTGCAAACAATAATTTGATCGGATTCGCCAATTAATTGCTGTTCCTTTTTATGAATAAACTGTTGCATTTGAGTATGAATACCGTTGTTCCTTCCATACTCTGTCGCATGAATGGTCGCTAGTAGTGGAATTTTCAGTGATTCTTTCAATACAATCGAGGCTGAACCAACAAGCCAATCATGTGAATGGATGATATCAAAATGGATTTCCTCGGCTAATTTTTCTGCCTTGAAAGCCATAGCTAAATTAAGTCCACCTATCCACGAAAGAAAATTATCATCGTATTGGTTTATTGGTTTGACGCGATGAACATTTACGCCATCCATATTTTCAAATGATGGAAGATTACCATTTAACGCCGTTAAAACATGAACTTCATGTCCTTTTTCTGCCAAATGATCGGATAATCCAAATACATGCCTTGAAAGACCGCCAACAATATTAGGAGGATATTCCCAGCAAAGCATCAGTATTTTTAATGTCCGATAATTGGATGGGGTTTTATGCAAATCATCGTGTTGGGAGAATATATTATCCATTAATATTCTCCATGTTTTTTGATTCCACGTAATAACTATACGTACTAACATGATCAATCCACTTTGGCGGCTGCTCTTCATGTTGCTTAAGTTGGATTAGATCATGATTCATCTCATTTCCATTCGGTATTTCCATCATCGGAGTTTGAATGGAATTGGAACGGAATAGGGGGAAAAATTCCTGATTGGAAATAGTAATCCCTAATTCTGCTATATAGCTGCGATTTGCAACCAATCCTTTTATGAACCAATGTCCTTTCTGATAAGGAACCGCGATTTCAAAAAAATGGTGAGCATTTTTTCCGGTAAAAACCAAATCAGTGACATCATAGATTCGAACAACAGGGACAAGACTCTCAAAGCTAAGATTAAAAAATAGTTCTATCATTTTTTTGGGTATATCGGAAACTTCCCAGTAGAGAAGCAATTTGCGGGGGGTAACAAGCTTTGCGGCCAACTCACCTTTAATTGGAATAAAATCTGTAGATGGATTGTTAGTTTTATTTCTTCCATCTCCTTTTAGGTTACTAATCTCATTAATCATGTCTTCCTCCATTTCTGCAAACAATCAATATATGCACCAAATTCCAAATTATGCTTAATACATGATAATTTAATCGTACCACCAGATTCAACCGCGCACAATAAACGCAAATTGTCGTTTCTTGAAAGACTTTAGAATTAAATGCCAATCCGTTTCCCTTGTAAAATAAGGCTGTGATAAAGGTCATTGTTGATATTACAGCCAAGTTGAATGGAGCGGAAGGCGCGAAGACTCCTGCGGGAGGACGGGGCAGGGGAGACCCCGCAGGCGCGCATAGCGCCGAGGAGGCTCCCAGGACCGCCCGCGAACCACACGCGCCTGGAGCGTAAATCAACATCTAAGATTAACAGAGCCTAAAATAAAAAAAGATAAGGCATAAAAATCCTTATCTTTAATAAACACTATTTATCATTAGGCATTTAAATTAACACGTTTACCTGTCACAAGGTAAATGACTTGCTCTGCGATATTGGTTGAATGGTCTGCGATTCTTTCAATAAATCTACAAACAAACGCTAATTGAATAATTTGATTTGTTGAGTTTGGATTTTGTGGGATATAACTCAATAACTCTTGGATTAAGCTTCCAAACATTTTGTCTACAGCATCATCTTTTTCCGCGCACTTTTTTGCCAACGTAACATCTTCTGAATAAAAGGCTTTTATGGAATCAGAAACCATCTCTAAGGCCATCTCCATCATTTTTGGTATATCTATTATTTCTTTAAAATGCTCTTCCTTGCCAATATGGATGGTCGATTTTGCTATATTTACTGCTATATCTGCAAAACGTTCAACCTCAGACGAAACCTTTAATGCCACATTAATTTTCCTAAGATCGGTGGCTACTGGTGATTGTCTTGCAATTAATAATAATGCTTTATCATTAATTTCATATTCTAACTCATCGATTTCATTATCACCATCAATTACCTGCTTCGCCTTTTCCATGTCCTGATTTATTAAGGCAATCATCGATTCTTGGATAGCGTGCTCCGATTTTTCAGCCATTTTTAATAGAAGATCTTTTAATTCTTTTAAATTATTATCAAAATTTGTCCTCGTACTCATAGTAGACACCTCATCATCCGAATCTTCCTGTAATATATCCTTCAGTCCGTGAGTCTTTTGGATTTGAAAAAATTGTCGAAGTTGAATCTAGCTCGATTAATTCACCCATTAAAAAGAAAGCTGTTTTGTCTGAAACCCTTGATGCCTGCTGCATGTTATGGGTAACAATAACAATCGTATATTTTTCTTTTAATTCTAGGATCATTTCCTCAATTTTTAACGTAGAAATTGGGTCTAATGCTGAAGTAGGTTCGTCCATTAACAACACTTCAGGTTTCGTTGCAAGTGCTCTTGCAATACATAGCCTTTGCTGTTGTCCCCCTGATAGACCTAAAGCAGGAGCATTTAAACGATCCTTTACTTCCTCCCATAATGCTACATCCATCAGTGATTTAATGACAATCTCATCGAGATGCTTCTTTTTAGTGATACCATGGACTCTCGGGCCATAGGCAACATTATCAAAGATAGATTGTGGAAAAGGATTTCCCTTCTGAAAAACCATTCCAACATGTTTTCGCAGTTCGACGAGATCCATTTTATTGTCTAATATATTTTGCCCATTTAGATTAATTTCGCCCGTCATTTTTACATTTGGGACCATATTAATCATTAAGTTTAAAGTTTTGATAAATGTAGATTTTCCACAGCCCGAGGGACCGATGATAGCGGTAACCTCTTTTTTGTCAATTGGAAAGTTGATGTTTTTTAACGCATGATGCTCTCCATACCATAAATTCAGGTCTTTGACATCAAATACTTGTCTGGTTAATGTTGGTATTGCCACAACTTTTCCCCCTTATCCAAACCTTCCAGAGATATATTCCTCTGTCTTTTTAACAGATGGATTGGTAAAGATTTTTTCCGTATGATCATATTCAATTATATCACCGCTCAAGAAGAAGGCTGTTTTATCAGAAATACGTGATGCCTGCTGCATATTATGGGTGACAATAATAATGGAATACTCTTTTTTTAACTCAACAATTAAATCCTCAACCTTAGCATTGGATATTGGGTCTAGTGCCGAGGATGGTTCATCAAGGAGCATGACTGTCGGTTTCATCGCAATCGTCCTTGCAATACAAAGTCGTTGCTGCTGCCCGCCAGAAAGTGACAAAGCCGATTTATGAAGCCTGTCCTTTACTTCCTCCCATAATGCTGCTTTTTTCAGACTCACTTCCACCATTTCATCAAGTTTGCTTTTCTTTTTGATTCCAGCAAATTTAAGGGCGTGTGTAATATTCTCATAAATTGATTTTGGAAATGGGTTGGGCTTTTGAAAAACCATGCCGATTTCCTTACGGAGAGCAACGACATTTATTTGTTCCGACAGAATATTGAGATCTTCATATATGATTTCTCCCTCCGCCCTTGCTCCAGGGATCAGGTCATTCATTCGATTAATACTTCTTAAAAAAGTGGATTTACCACAGCCTGAAGGGCCTATGAGTGCTGTAACGGAATGTTTTTCAATATCAAGTGAAATCCCATTGACAGCTCGTTTTTCTCCATAAAATATTTCTAGATTATTTACCTTTAAGATATGTTCCTTTTGGAACTGGCTGTTAGACTGAACAGCTTGATTTTCGGTCGATTCTTCTTTAAATGCTGTAACCATCCTATCTCCCCGCCCCTTATTTTGATGCTGTTACCTTTTTATGAATCATGCTTCCTATCCACCTAGCTAATAAGTTAAATATTAATACCGATATTACTAAAACAGCAGCTGAACCATTAGAAACCTCTTCCACATCTGGAATTAACCCTTGTGTATTTACAGACCAAATGTGAACTGCAAGCGTTTCTGCTGGACGAAATATATTCAACGGTGATTGAGGTGAAAATGGATTCCAGTTTGCGTAATCGAGTCTTGGTGTTGAAAGACCAGCTGTAAATAATAATGCAGCAGCTTCACCAAATACACGACCTGCAGCAAGAATCGCACCAGTTAATATCGTCGGAAAAGCACTTGGTAATAAAATGGTTTTTATCGTATGCCATTTGGTAATCCCTAAGGCAAGACTAGCCTCTTTCAAATCACTTGGGACGGCACGGATCGCATCTTCACTCACCCTTACAATTACAGGCAGGTTAAAAACCGTTAAGGCTAAGGCTCCTCCTAAAATGGTGTAGCCCCAGCCTGTTAAATTAACGAACATTAATAAACCAAACATCCCAATGACTATGGATGGTAAAGAGGCTAGAACTTCTATACAAGAACGGACAATGTCTGTAATTTTCCCCGGCTTAGCATACTCAGCCATATATATTCCCCCGCCAATACCTAACGGAAGAGCAATTAACATCGTAATAAATAATATATAAAATGAATTGAACAATTGGTCACGAATTCCCCCGCCCGCACGGACATTGCTTGACGGAGAGGTTAAAAAGTCAAGCGAAATATGTTTAAATCCATTCATCAAAATATATGAAAATAAACCAACTAATATAGAAATGATTATGATTGCAATGGCTATAAATACTCCTGTGGCAATCCGATCTGCTGTTTTACTGTTCATCACATTTTCCTCCTTGACGAAAGGTAGCGAATGAGGAGAATAAACGCAAACGACATGATTAATAAAATTAAGCCCATTGACCAAAGAGTATTATTTTCTACACTACCGTAAGTTGTATGGCCCATGTTAAGAGTAATAATTGTCGTTAAGGTTGCTGATGCGTCTAATAAGCTTGTTGGTAAGTCTCTTACGTTACCGATCACCATCTGTACCGCAAGAGCTTCTCCAAATGCTCTTGCCATCCCAAGCACGATAGCGGTCAAAAGGGTAGGTAATGCAGCAGGAATTAAAACTTTTCGTATAGTTTGCCAGCGAGTAGCACCTAAAGCATACGAACCTTCACGTAGATTTTTAGGCAATGAACTCATCGCATCGGTCGCAATAGTAGTTACTGTTGGCAAAATCATGATTGATAATACAATGGTACCTGAGAGCAAGCTAAATCCAAGTCCGCCCACATGTTCCCTGATAAATGGAACTAACACTGTAAGCCCGATGAATCCATAAACTACAGATGGAATTCCAACCAAAAGTTCTATAACTGGCTGTAAAATTTTCCTTCCCCATGAGGGTGCAATTTCAGTCATAAAAATCGCTCCGCCAATACCTAGTGGTGCTGCAACTATAGCTGCAAGAAAGGTTACCGCAAAGGAACCAAAAATAAACGGTAAAGCCCCATATTCAGGTTTCGCTTGATTTGTAGGATTCCAGTGGGTACTGGTTATGAACTCAATAAGGCTTACACCATTTTTTATAAAAGATTGTAAACCCTTTGAACCAAGGAAAATAGTTATAGAGATGGTTGCTGAGATCATGATGACAGCACACAAGATCACGAGAATTTTCCCGCGCAATTCCCCATCGAGCCAATTTTTCTTAGATTTTAACAATCTATCTTTTGCAGGAACTAATTTTTCCATAATGCACCAAACACTCCTAAACTACGTCATAATAGGGTAAATGCACAATTGCATTTACCCTGTTCAGTATTTTGAACCTTTAAATTATTTATTTGTTTGATTTCCTTTAGCATCACGTTCTACTGTCATTTTTGTTACAGGAAGATATCCTTGTTCCTTTAATAGAGTGTTTTGGATATCATCGGACATCATGTAGTCAAGGAATGCTTTTGCAAGATCTTTAGCCTCACCCTTTGTATAAGAATGTTGATAAGCCCAAACCGGGAATTTACCAGATTGTACATTTTCTTCAGTTGGTTCTACTCCATCGATTGCAAGTGGAGTCACAGATTCGTCAGTGAAGTATGAGAATGCAAGGTAACCAATAGCACCGTCAGTTTCGTTAATAATCTTTTTAACAGTGTTTGAAGAATCTTCGGTAATTCCTTCAGCAGGTGTTGCTCCATCAAGTGCAAATTTATTGAATACCGCACGAGTTCCTGATGAGTCAGGACGGTTTACAAGAACGATCTTTTGATCTGCTCCGCCAAGTTCTTTCCAGTTCGTAATTTTTCCAGTGAAAACTTTAATTAAATCTTCTTTTTTAATATCTTTAATACCAACTTTTGGGTTAACAGCAGCAGTCATACCCACAACAGCTACTTTATGGTCAACAAGCTGATCAGCTGGAATACCTTCTTTTTCTTCAGCGAATACGTCTGAGTTACCAATCTGCACAGATCCTTCGGCAACTTGTGATAAGCCTGTACCAGATCCACCAGCGTTTACTTGAACATCAACATTTGGATTTTTTGCCATAAACTCTTCAGCAGCAGCGGCAACTAAAGGTTGCATTGCAGAGGAACCTGAAACGGTTAACGAGCCAGAAAGTTCTGTAGTTTTATTATCTTTATTAGCAGTTTCTTCTTTTTTATCAGTAGAAGCTCCACCACAGGCAGCAACAAGTACCATTAATGCCGCTAGAGTAAGTGCTAGGCCAATTTTCTTAAAACTTTTCATTTGTTTAATTCCCCCTGTGAATTTTGTTTGTTAGTTATTTGTTCTGCCTTACATGAATAAGAATAAACCACAACTGTTAACCGAGTTTTAATTAAATGTAAAGGTTTTGTAAAGATATGTTGAGTTTGTGTAAATCAACAAATTTCTCTAGATATAAATTGTCCTTAATACGTTAAATAAATACAGAGTAGAACATAAAAATATAAAAAACACCTGGCTCAAATTGAGACAGGTGTTTCAGTAATATTAATGATCAGCTTGATTTGGGTTTATTCGTTATTTTCTTCCTGTTGATCAGAGGTTGCATTTTTTTCTGTATTTTGACGCTCTTTCTTTAAGTCAAAGTACGCATCCAAGACTCTTCGGCCGATTAAATTATTGATGCTTGGCCCGCTATTCCCTTGATATGCCCACGGTACGACAACAGCCATGGCTACCTCAGGATCATCAGATGGCGCATAGCTCACGAGACTTAGGTTCATTACTTCTGTGCCACGCTTTGATTTATCAGATCCATCATAAAACGACTGTGCTGTTCCTGTTTTTCCTGCAGGGGAATAATATGCACCCTTAAAGGAACTTACAGCTGTACCGTCACCCACCTGCATGACCATTCGGAAACCTTCTTGAACCCGCTTAATCCAAGATTGCTTCATATCTAAACGATTTAATACTTTCGGCTGAATTTCCTCGACAATAGGTCCCAATTCATTATTTTCCATTTCCGGTTCGCGAATTTCCTTAACCAGATGCGGCTGGATCCGATTCCCGCCATTTGCGATTGTAGAGACGTACTGTGCGAGTTGGATTGGTGTATACGTATCATACTGACCAATGGAAAGGAAAAGAAGTAAACCAGGAGTCCTTTCAGGACCTGGAAAGCCGCTCATTTCATTAGGTAAGTCAATCCCTGTACGCGTACCTAAACCAAACTGACTAAATGACTGCCGCATAGTATCAAAGGCAGAATAATCTAATGGCAGCGGTTGATTTGGTCTATACTGTCCACCAGCCATTGCTATAACGGTTTTCCACATATATACGTTTGAGGAAACCTGTAGTGCTCTTAAATCATTTATCCGGCCAAATGTCCTCCATGAAGACATGACAGGTGAGCTAGCAATTCTCAAAGGCTCATCGAGTTGTGTAGAACCTGGTTGAATTGCCCCTGTTTTATAACCAGTTAAAATTGTTGCCCCTTTTACCGCTGACCCAACGTTATACGAAGTGGTAATATTTCCTCCAGCAAAGTCATTCATGACTGTTTTTCCATTTTTATCTTTTCCAATTTGTTTTCCAGCAAGTGATAGGACTTCACCGGTATGTGGATCCATCAGAACGACGAAGGCACGATCTAGAAGGGCGGTATTTGGTTTTTGCTTTGCACTCCACATTTCTTCTTCGATGATATTTTCTACTTTCTTCTGAAGGTCCATATCAATGGTTAAAACGAGGTCCTTGCCCCTTTTTCCCTCCGAAACCACTTCTGTAGAAAGAATTTTTCCCGACTTATCTGTTACATTTTTGACTTTTGCCTTTTGACCATGGAGTACATCTTCGTATTGCAATTCAAGATAACTTTTTCCAACACGATCATTTCGGCTGTAATCACGGGCCATATACTTTTCTAATTGATCCTTCGGGATCCCCGCTTCGGAAGAAGTTACTCCACCTAATATTGATTTTAATGTGTCACCATAAATTCTCTTTCGTTCCCAATCTGTAGTTGTATCAACACCAGGTAAACTTTCTAAATTTTCACTAACAATGGCGAACTCTTTGTCAGTAACATTAACTTTAACAATTTGTGGGGTTAAAGCATAACCACTATTAAATTGCCTGTAGATGGCAAGAGTTCTAAGTGTTTCACCTTTAATGCTGTTAATTTCTTTTTCAGTAATTCTATCTAATTGAAGTGTATATATTTGCTTATCGTCCAATTTTTTTTGTTCATATAATGCCCATTCTTTTTCGGTAACTTTTGCTTCGGCTTCTTTAGGATGTTTTAATATCCAAAAATCCTTTTTATCGCGAATCTGAACTTTTTTCGTATCAATATTGATTATTTTTGCTAATCGTTCTGCAGTTTGCAACATTTCCTTTTGATCCGTTTGTTGATATTTTGTATAAGTAATCGCGTTCAATGGTTTATTATCCATAATGATTTTCCCATTGCGGTCAAACATTTTCCCCCTGGGTACGGGATTATTAACAGTAATAGCTTCCGTCCGTTCAATTTCACGTTTAAAATCATCACCAAATACTATCTGTAATTCACCAAGTCTAAGTATAAGGATAGAAAATAGCAAAAACACGACAAAGAATAACATGTTTAAACGAAAGGGCACATGTTGCTTCTTTTTTTTCTTTTTATTATTCAAGGTATATAAACACTTCCTTTTTTCACGGCTTAAAGTCACTTTCTCTATTTTAAAGGATAATTCCGCTTTTATCTATGAAAAACCCTTACCATTTTCATCATAAAAGCCTCAGTGAAAAATAATGAAAAATGCGGTGAGTAAATAAAATACTCATCGCATTACGGTGCTGGTATATGTACCCTTTTAATAAAAAGATAGATGCATGTGTGCCCTGCACCCAAAGCAAGAAGTAGAATTGGTATACTGATTTCTGCATTAAACCAAGTGATAGCTGCTAAAAAGGATAATATGGAAACAATCCTTCCCAAATTCAAGAATATTTCCCGAACTACAATGTACTCAATCCTCATTTCTGCCGCTTTCCAACCTGTTCCAATCACATCATATGTAGTGGACATATATGGGACGAGCAAAAGCGGATAGGCAATTGCAATCATCCCGCCATAGATTAACAATTTGACAAAATTCACGTCCCATACAATTAACAGGACAGACGCATATAGGATAAGTCCACCAATAAGAATCGCTTTTTTTCGAAACTTTTGTTTAATTAACCTAGACGCAAGATAATACGCTATAAATGATATTCCTGAATTAAGGAGACCAAATGTACCTAAAGACAGTTCACTTCCCGTCGAAATATAAACAAGCACTGATATGACAAATGCAAAGGTCCCTTCCCTCAGTCCCTGGAAAAAGTGAGCGTTTGTAATCAAACGCCAATTTTCATTTTGTTTTCTTTCATTAAGAATCTGTTTAAAACAATAGCTTCCTGCCGATGGTCGTGGTTTCAAGGAAAAACTCATAAAAACCGCAAGTGCAAATAAAGCCAGCGACATCCCAAAAACAATGGTATATCCAGTGAATTTGTCAAATCTAGTTATGATGATTCCAGCAGCGATTGGTCCAATCATTCCACCCGCAGACGATAATATCCCTAAAAAACCATTAAAAAAATCTCTCGTATCTGGTTCGGTGATTTCAAATGTTAGCACATTATATGCAAGCCAATAAAAACCATATCCTACTCCTAACAGACTTCCTAATAAAAGTAAATAAGTAGAAGCCTTTGTGCCAGCGATTAAAACCATGACATAAAATAACGCTAAAAAAATCACACCGATTCTAAGCACGATTACTCTGTCAATTTTCTTGGCCCATCGGCCAGCTAAAATGAAGGTGAGCAGTTGTAAAACAACAATCGATAAATTAAAAAGGGCGATATCTGAATACTTACCCGTTTGTTTCCAAAGATAAATATTTACAAACGTATTGGATAAAGCAACACTTAATGAATATAACCCACCAATAATAAGCAAAAGTAATAAATCTTTTGTTAGTTTAACATCACCTAGAATCTTAAATTTTTTTGCCATAAAAAACTCCCCTTTATCTTATGGGTAGTCTTTAACAAGCAAGTTTTTCTTATTCACTTATTCAAATCCAAAAAAAAGAAGACAACCAAAGCTGCCTTCTTACTATTGCTATTATTTTGCTTGGCTGTAACGTTTTGAAACTTCATCCCAATTTACTACATTCCAGAAAGAGGAAATATAATCTGGGCGTTTGTTTTGATATTTCAAGTAGTAAGCATGCTCCCATACATCAAGACCAAGAATTGGAGTTTTACCTTCCATTAATGGAGAGTCTTGATTAGGTGTACTTGATACTTCTAATTCTCCGCCAGACACAGATAGCCATGCCCAACCAGATCCGAAACGAGTAGTTGCTGCTTTAGCAAACTCTTCTTTAAAGCTTTCGAAACTGCCGAATTTGCTGCTGATTGCGTCAGCTAATTCACCAGTAGGTGCGCCGCCGCCATTTGGAGAAAGGATTTGCCAGAATAAAGAATGGTTAGCATGACCGCCGCCGTTGTTACGAACTGCAGTACGTGCAGCTTCTGGAACCGCATCCAAATTAGCAATAACTTCTTCAACTGATTTAGAAAGTAATTCTTCATTACCAGCTAAAGCGTTATTTAAATTGGTTACATATGTGTTGTGATGTCTAGTGTGGTGAATGTTCATTGTTTCTTTGTCAATATGTGGTTCAAGTGCGTTTTCTGCATACGGTAATTGTGGTAATTCAAATGCCATGATTATTCCTCCTATGTATATGGTGATTTTTTCAGCCTTAGAATTTAGAATATTTCTAAAGCTTTCCTTTTTAAGATACCAAAGTCAGTGCTCAGTTTCAAATATAATGCTTAGGCTCTTAACATAAATACCATGCCCGTAATGAAGGATTTTATTCTAAATTTTACTAAAACGTAATCCACTACCACTTCTAATAATTATTCGATAATTTGTCACCTTTCATCCAAGGGGCAATCTGTCAACGATTTTTGTCATATCCGACTTTTGTCACTACCAATTCATGTAAAGGCTCTATTGACACCTTGTTAATAATTTATTTTAATCAAAGAGAAGGGTGCTAAGGAGTGATTTTCCATGCAGAAAAGTAGTTATTCTATATATAATTTACTAGTTTACTTTTACGAAAAAAAAGAACCAATTCAAAAGATTAAAGCCGGTTCCGTTCTTTTTCAAGAGAAGGACCCTGCCCAGTATGTTTTCTTATTGCTTAAAGGAAGTATTTCACTTGGAAGAGTTCATTTAAGCGGCAAGGATTTTATCTTAAAAATCTTAAATGACCAGGAATTAATTGTAGAGTATCAACTTTTCAAACCATCTCCTCATTATCAATTTTACGCAAAAACGATGACAGATTGTGAAATGATCTTTATCAAGAAGGAACAATTTGAAGAATTTATTAAAAATGATCCGGAAGCAATGAGCGCTCTTGTTGCATGGCTAAGTACAGGTTATTTAAAGGCACAAATGAAATGCCAAGACCTAATTATGAATGGTAAAAAAGGCGGTTTATATTCTATCCTCATCCGCTTATCTAATTCTTATGGAATTAAGACAGTGGATGGAATTCTTATTGATCTGCCCCTAACTCATCAGGAATTAGCTAATTTAACCTATGGGACGCGTGAAGTTATTCAACGAGCCTTAAAAGATCTTCGCGAGAAAGAGATCATTACCTACGATAATCAAAAGTTTACCATAAAAAAACTCAACTATTTAAAAGAAGAAGTTGACTGTCAAAATTGTTCCTTTGAAATTTGCGGCTTAAATTAATCAAACAAAAGCCACCCATATAAGTAGCTCAGACTGTCGAAAAACTTTCGATAGCCTTTTTTTATTCTCTTTCTTTAATTATCCACCGCGTTAATTTGTTAAAATAATATTAATATAATAGGATTTTCAACTTGACTGTTGATTTGCGCTCCAATCAACGGTGTAGTATTCAATAAAGACCTTCAACCTCATATAAAAAATAATAAGAATCAGTGGTGAAATCAATGGTTAAGCCAAAAGAGTTTAGCCAAAGTGAATATGAATTTGTGTCAATTGATGAACTTGTTCCAAAAGATTTAGTAGGACTAGAAAAAAGTATGTTGCAATGCTTTAAGTTCATTTGCCTCCCTGGTGATTGGAGCGGAGGGCACTCGACTCCTGCGGGATAGAGAGGTCCTGGAGACCCCGCAGGCGCCAAAGCGTCGAGGAGGCTCCAGGATCTCCCCGCGGAAAGCGAGTGCCCGGAGCGGAAATCAACAGGCCATTTAGCAGGGGCAATCAATTAATAAAAATCGGGATCTTAGATTCAGACAAAATAAAAAATTACCGAGAAAATGACCCTTTCTCGACAATTTGATCCACCCATATAGGTGGCTTTTTACAAGACTAAAATAAAAAAATAAACTATCATAAGAATTTGAATAATTGTTTTTGTGATAACACTGCTTATAAATCCAATGACCGAGCCAAAACCAATTTTAATACTATCAGTGAAATTTCTTTTGTTGAAGATTAATTCAGCTCCTATTGCCCCGATAAATGGACCAATAAGGATTCCTAAAAAAGGGATAACAAATGGTCCAACGATAATCCCTATCGTACTTCCCCAGATTCCGGCCTTGGAACCTCCATATTTTTTAATTCCAATCATATTAGCAATATAGTCGGCAACAAATAAAAGTACAATAAACAAACCTTGAATCAACCAAAAGTACCATCGAAAGGGTTGAAAATTAAAAAAGACTCCATACAATAAAAAGCCTGCCAGTATAAATAACACACTTGGAACAATCGGATACACCAAACCAACAAATGCAACAATAAATAACAAAATGATGATACTCCAATAGACCAATTCCATTTTATCCATCCCTTATAAAACTTTTTCTAGATATTTTATACAGTGTACACTTTCCTTCATACGATTAAAACTTGGAATAGGTTTCAAAAATAAAATTTGAGTTGCTGTCATTCTTGTATATAACCTTTACTAAAGATACAATAGATGCTGGAGCAATCATTTATGATTTAATGTATAAAGGTGGTCATTATGAATATTTTCAAGCAATTGTATAAAAGTATCTACTCTCCTAAAGATATTGCCTTATTTCGATTCCAAGGGATAGGAAAAACAATATTATATGTTTTCTTCTTAACATTAATATCGATTCTGCCGTCAGTAATTTATTTAAGTACGGCACTTACCACGGGTGTCGATACGGCTAGAACCATTATTACTGACGAATTACCTGATTTTTCAATTCAAGACGGGCATCTAACTGCTGATACTAAAGTGCCCATTACATTAAATAAGGATGATTTTTCTATTATTTTAGACCCAACTGGAGCTATTTCTGCAGATGATATCCAAGATGAGGGAAATTCTTTTGCCATGTTAGAAGATCAATTTGTTTTAGCTGCAGGCGGCCGATTTGATACATATCCCTATTCCATGTTAGAAGGGCTAAACATTGCAAAGGGAGACATTGTGGATTTTATTAACACAATTAGCGGAATAAAATGGATAATAATCCCTGTGGTTTCTGTGTTTATCTACTTGTTTGCATGTGCTGGCAGTTTTATCGAGGTATCGGTTTTGGCTCTAATTGGTTTATTATTAAAGAACCTTTTAGGTAGGAAACTAAATTACAGGCAGTTGTGGCGAATGGCTGCATACAGCGAAACATTACCAACATTGTTTTTTACCATTATGGCGGCAATTAAAACAACCGTTCCTAACAGCTTCTTGATTAATTGGTTTGTTGTGATCATCGTTTTATACCTAGCCATAATTGAAATTCCAAAACCCAAAAAAGTGAACTAAGAGGCGCCCAAAGCGGGCGTTTTTTTTATTAACTTGTTCTTTTTACATTCGGACAAGCATAGCAATGTACAAACTGTCTTATTTGGAGGCTTGTCCGATGAAAAAGTTATTTGGTTTCTTATTAGCCGTTTTAATCATATATGTAATTTATATTGATTTAACTGTTGGCACGCTGCCTTCCTCATTCATACAGCAGGTGGATGCTAAAATCGAAACACAAAATACGGAGTTGAAAACAGAAACAAATATACCTTCTTTCGAAGCACAAGTTGAACCAGGTGAAACAGTGCTATCTATCGTGGAACATCAACTGGATAAATCACTTCCCGTATCGATTTCTGACTTAATCGAGGACTTTCGAAAATTAAATCCTGGGGAGACTCCAGAAAAAATTCAAATCGGGTCTACATATCATTTCCCTGATTACTCAAAATAAAGAGGATAGTGCTTATTCTTGTCAAAAATAGTGAAAGGCTGATAGAATAGAGTCGGATTGTTTTTATATACCTTATTCGAATCCCATTTTGAAGGAGCGAATTACTCGTGAGTGAAATATTACACCGCACAAAAACTCGACCAATTAAAGTTGGTAACTTAACGATTGGCGGGAGTAACGAATTATTTATACAAAGTATGACCACAACAAAAACACATGATGTTGAAGCAACCGTTGCTGAAATAAAGCGTCTTGAGGAAGCTGGCTGTCAGATTGTTCGGGTGGCTTGTCCGGATGAACGGGCTGCGAATGCCATTCCTGAAATCAAAAAAAGAATCAACATTCCACTTGTTGTCGATATTCATTTCGATTATAAATTGGCTCTTAAAGCAATTGAAGGCGGAGCAGATAAAATCAGAATCAATCCCGGTAATATCGGAAAACGAGAAAAAGTCGAGGCTGTCGTAAAAGCCGCGAAGGAGAAAGGTATTCCCATCAGAATCGGGGTAAATGCTGGCTCGCTCGAAAAGAGAATTTTAGAGAAATACGGATATCCAACAGCAGATGGTATGGTCGAAAGCGCGCTGCACCATATTAAAATTCTTGAGGATTTAGATTTCCATGATATTATCGTTTCCATGAAGGCCTCTGATGTAAATCTTGCCATTGAAGCTTATGAAAAGGCATCGAGAGCATTCGATTATCCCCTTCATCTTGGGATCACTGAGTCTGGAACCCTTTTTGCAGGCAGCATAAAAAGTGCGGCAGGTTTAGGCACTATTTTACACATGGGAATCGGTAACACACTACGTGTTTCCTTAAGTGCAGACCCAGTTCAGGAAGTAAAGGTTGCTAGAGAACTTTTAAAGGTATTCGGTCTCTCTTCTAACGCGGCCACATTGATCTCTTGCCCAACATGCGGCCGGATTGAAATTGACCTTATTAGTATTGCAAATGAAGTCGAAGAATACATTGAAAAAATTAAAGCTCCGATTAAAGTAGCTGTTTTAGGCTGTGCCGTTAACGGACCTGGAGAGGCCCGTGAAGCCGATATTGGCATTGCTGGTGCTCGAGGTGAAGGGTTATTATTCAGGAAGGGTGAGATCGTCCGCAAGGTTCCTGAAGCGCAATTAGTTGAGGAATTGAAAAAAGAAATTGACCAAATTGCAGAAGAATATTTTCAGAAAAAAGCAGTCGAAGATAAAATTACGAATTAACATCAAGAAACCCGGTATTTTCACCGGGTTTCTTTTTGCTCCTATGCAGGTTTTGTTAAAAGAACGGAAGAATAAAGATACCAATAACAATCGATATTGCACCGATACCAATGGCCCAGGCACCTAGTCCTGTGGCCCCTCTCCTTCTGGCAACAAAACCTAACACAATACCTGCAGCTCCAAAAAGAATAGGTAATACAAACAGTGATAAAATCGAAAGCGCTAAAGCAAGCGTTCCTAGACCTGTACCACCTGCAGCATTTTCCTTTTGCCCGGTCTGTTCCTTTCTTCGAATAAGTGGAACAGGAGCAGCTATTTCCGCTGCTGTTTCTTCCCTATATTCTGAAGATCGTATCGGAACAGAAGCACCAATGTTAGGGGTATTGTCATCTTTTTTCAATGTGTAATGGGCCTTAATAGGTGCGGCAATTTCTGATGCTGTTTCCTCCCGATATGATGTAGGAGAATTGGGAATATCTTGGCCAATATTTGCACTTTGAAGAGCTTCCTGCACTTTCGTGTCTCTTTCATCTGCCATCCTAATCCCTCACTTTCAGTAATAGGAGCATTAATTATTGTTTGCCTCTGTCTGCTTTTTAGTATGTTAATGTTTGCCTAAATTAGTTTTTTGTTTCTTTTCCCCCGTTGACCACTCAATTTTGGTAAACTAAAAGGAGAATCCTAAAAGCTATATGAAGGTGAGAGCAAAAATGAGAAAAAGGTTTGGAATCGATATTGATGGAACGGTTACATGCCCCAAATCCATCATCCCTTTTATTAATAAAGCATTTGACTTGAATATTTTGTATGAGGACGTTAATCAATATGAATTAACTCCATTCGTAAATGTTTCAGAAAAAGAGTTCGCCACATGGTTTTCTAAAAATGAACCCATGATTTATAAAGGCTCTCCTCTAGCAGATGGAGCGGGAAAAGTATTAAATAAATGGGAAAAAGAGCATGAGTTATTTTTCATTAGTGCACGCGGCTCCCATTTACTCGATGTAACCATCCAATGGTTCCTTGATAAAGGCTTAACCTTTGACCACATTGAATTAATTGGATCACATGACAAAGTAGCCACAGTGAAAAAGCATTCGGTTGATATCTTTTTTGAGGATAAACACGATAATGCTGTGATGATCCATGAAGAGTGTCAGATTCCTGTCATATTATTTGATACACCATATAATCAGGATCCTCTTCCAAAAGGTGTCATCCGGGTTAATAACTGGAAAGAAGCTTATATTTGGGTAGAAAACTGGGAAAAGCAGCAGCAGGTCCACAGGGAAATGGCTAGTTCCAGCATTTAATTTTAGATACAAAAAAAACAGCTTGTATGCAGACAAGCTGTTTTTTAATGACATTCAGGACAAAGACCGTAAATCTCAAACTTATGACCTGAAATATCGTATCCTTTTAAATTTTCACTTAAGTCGTTCATTGGGCAAGTTTCAATTTCTTTCGTTTTTCCGCAGGTCATACAGATAAAATGATGATGATGGTGATGTCTTGAACATGTAAAACGGAAATGTTTCTCTCCTGATAATTCTGTCATCTCAAGAATCCCCATATTCACAAACAAGGAAAGATTACGATAGATAGTATCAAAGCTCAGACCTGGATAATCATCTTTAAGCTGATCCAAGACGTCCTTAGCCGTTAAATATTTATCACTGTCAGCAAACAATTGAAGCATATCTTCTCTTTTACCAGTTTGTTTAAACCCTTTTTCTTTTAAGTATTGGATTGCCTCATTAACGTTCACCTGACGGTACCCCCTTACGAATTAAGAATTTTTTATAAAAAATAGAAAAAATTAAGATAAGAACAGCAATCATCACGATTGTTCCACCGGGAGCTAAATCTAAGTAATACGCAGTAAACAAGCCGCCAAGTACTGACACTTCACCAAATAGGACAGATAAAAAAATAGTTTGCTTAAATCCTTTGGCTAGCCTTATACTGGCAGCTACAGGTAACGTCATTAAAGATGAAACCAACAAAATTCCGACAATTCTCATAGAAGCTGCAATTACCAAGGCCACCATGACAATAAAAATAAAATGAATACTTTTGGCAGCTATCCCTGAGGCTTTTGCGTGTTCTTCATCAAAGGATAATAAAAAAAGCTCTTTATACAATAAAATAATCACTAAAATTACCAAGATACCGATAATAAATACGACCCATAAATCGGTTCTGCTAACTGCCGAAACACTTCCAAATAAATAACTAAACAAATCAGTATTAAAACCATTGGCAAGCGAAATAAATATAACCCCTAAGCCAATACCACTAGAGAGAATAATTGGAATCGCAAGTTCTTGGTAGTGCTTATAAACGCCTCTAAGTTTTTCGATGAACAGTGATCCCCCAACAGAAAAAACCATTCCTAAGTATAGTGGATTTACTCCTGCCATCATCGCAATATTTCTTTCAAGAAGCAGGCTCGCAGCTATGCCTGCAAGAGTAACATGACTGAGTGCATCCGCAATTAACGATAGTCTTCTTACAACAACAAACACTCCTAGTAACGGGGCAATAATTCCGATCATAAGCCCCGTTAAAAAAGCATTTTGTAAAAATTCATAGTGAAAAATTCCTTGAATCATTTTACAACGCCTCCGTGCTCATGATGATGGTCTAGCATGTGAACATCATGGCCATAAATTTTAGAAATACCATCAGCCCGGAGCTGTTCAAATTCCATTGTTTCCCCATGAAAATGCAAATGTTTATTCAAGCACGCAACATGTGAGACTTTATCCGAAATCGTCCCAATATCATGAGTAACCAATAAAAGGGTAATATCATGACTTTTATTTAAATCGCCCAGCATTTGATAAAAATTATTAACGTTCTCGGCATCAACGCCTACCGTAGGTTCATCCAGAATGAGGAGACTTGGTTCACTAACGAGGGCTCGTGCAATGAAAACTCTTTGTTGCTGGCCTCCTGAGAGCTCACCAATATTTCTGTTGCTAAACCCTTCCATACCGACTGCCTCCAAGGCTTCGATTACTTTTTGCGCATGTTCTTTTTTAAAAAACTTAAACATCCCAAGCTTTTTGGTTAGACCACTCTCGACAACTTCAAATACAGTAGCAGGAAAACCTGTGTTGAAGGAATTAGCCTTTTGAGAAACATAGCCAATTTTTTGCCAATCTTTAAACTTATTAATTTCCTTACCGAATAAAAAGATGTCCCCTTTTTGCGGCTTTAATAACCCTAATATCAACTTCAATAGTGTTGATTTTCCGGACCCATTAGGACCGACAATCGCTAAAAAAGAACCACTTGGAATAGTAATGTTAATGTCCTCTAGAACAACATCTTTTTCATAACGATACGAAAGTTTTTTTACTTCTATAATTGATTGCATAGTCAGCGCATCACCTTTAATTATAAGAATCATTCCGATTTAACCTAAAGTAGTATACAATAGGTTTTCTTGAATGTAAAGTCTGCCACTCCGGCATTCGTCGCTTTGATTCACAAAAATCTCTAATCACACTCCTGGAACTTCTTCATACATTAAGGTGAGGAGTGGTGAGGGTGACAATTTTTCAGAGCATCATTAATCATAAAATTAACACGATAACAGCTGAAGAACTGGTAAAATATGCGGATCAATTTAATATATCAGTGACTAGGCAGCAGGCAGTGAAAATTGCCGAATACTTAAGAGGGAAAAATGTGAATATATTTGATGATTCACAGCGGGCTCAATTAGTGAAAGAAATTGCTAAAACTGCCGGTCCAGCAACGGCCCGAGAAGTAAATAAATTATTTATACAGTTAACTAAAAAGTAAAAAGCTGTGCACTTGCACAGCTCTTTTTTATGATTGCATGATAAGGTCAAGCAAGTTCTCATTGAACTTTTGTTCCCGAAGCATATGAATCTCAAATTTATATGGGGCTTTTTTATTATTCTTATCCTCACCCACATATGGAGTTTCTAAAATCTTTGGAACATCGGTAAGCTGTGGATGGTGGACAATATAATTTAGGGCCTTAAAACCGATATGGCCAAACCCGATATTTTCGTGTCTATCCTTTCGCATCCCGACCGCATTTTTACTATCATTAATATGCAGTACTTTCAATTTGTTCAAGCCAACGATTTTGTCAAACTCATTTAATACACCATCAAAATCCTCAACAATATTATAGCCTGCATCATGAGTATGGCAGGTATCAAAGCAAACGGATAACTTATCACTATAGTTAACTCCATCCATTATCATCGCTATTTCTTCGAAGGATTTTCCACACTCGGAGCCTTTTCCAGCCATCGTTTCCAAGGCAATTTGTACTTGCTCTTTGCCAGTCAGTACTTCATTTAATCCTTCGATAATTTTTTTAATACCAGCCTCGGTACCAGCACTTACATGTGCTCCAGGATGCAGGACGATTTGCTTTGCTCCAATTGCCTCAGTTCTTTCAATTTCTGTTCGAAGAAATCTAACACCCAATTCAAAAGTATCTGGATTGGTTGTATTTCCAATATTGATAATATAAGGAGCATGAACGACAATTTCGGAGATACCGTTCTGTTCCATATGCCTCCGCCCTGCTTCAATATTGAGATCTTCGATTTTTTTTCTTCTTGTATTTTGCGGTGCCCCTGTATAGACCATAAACGTGTTTGCACCATAGGAAGCTGCTTCTTCACTTGCGGCAAGCAGCATATCTTTCCCACTCATCGAAACATGTGATCCTAATTTAAGCATACCTTTTTCTCCCTGGTTTGATTATTTTTTTCTTTGCTCAATCCTTCGTTCACGCTTTTTAATTTTATCCATTTCCCATTGCATTTTCTTTTTATAACCCGGTTTTACTTTGTTTGGCTTCTTAACCAACGATTTAGCTTTTTGATCGGCCTTATCCTCCTGCCTTACACGTGTCTTCCTTTTATTTCGTTCATCGACGGTAACAAATTCGTTATTTTTAAGATCGACATTCTTAAATTGAATCCCCATTTTTTCTAACCGGTTTAACGCATCTTCATCCGATGACTCATAAATTGTGAGGGCAATGCCCGAATTTCCGGCACGCGCTGTTCTCCCGACTCTATGGATATAAAAATCTAAGTCTGATGGGAGTTCGTAGTTGATGATATGGCTGACCCCTTCTATATCAATTCCTCTAGAAGCAAGGTCTGTTGCGACAATATATTGATAATCCAAATCCTGAATTTGCTTCATCATTTGTTTCCGTTCCCGAGGATTTAGATCACCATGAACTCGGCCAACTTTTAAACCTTTTTCATTTAAAAAGTATGCCACTTCTTCAGCCATTTTTTTTGTATTCGTAAATACAATCGCTAGATAAGGATTGTAGGCAAGAAGGGCATCATGAACGAGCTGCTTTTTACTCCGGTGTCTTGACGGCAAAAGGTAATGCTCTAAATTTTCTGCTGCTCTTCTTTTCGGTTCTATCTGAACAGTTTTTGGATTTTCCATATATTTTTTAAGAAAGGGTTTTAATTTTTCCGGGATCGTTGCTGAAAAAACGAGCATTTGCAAGTTTTCCGGCATTTTAGCTGCTACTCGATCCAAATCTTCAATAAATCCCATATCTAACATCATATCAGCTTCATCCACGACAAGCATTCCCGCAGTATGAACAAATAAAGCTTTTTCACTCATCAGGTCCTTGATTCTACCCGGAGTTCCAACAACAATATGTGGCTGAACCTTTAATTTTTCAATTGACCGCTGCTTATCCGTCCCCCCAATATAACATCTAGTCATAATGGATTGCTCTGGGCTGCAATGTGACGTTATTTTTAATATTTGGTGATAAATTTGAGAGGCAAGCTCTCTTGTAGGTGCAGTAATGACAGCTTGAACTTCCTGTCGTGACGGGTCAATTTTTTCGAGGATTGGAAGAACATAGGCAAGCGTTTTACCCGTCCCTGTTTGTGACTGACCAATAGCACTCTCTCCCTTTAAAACGACAGGAATCATCCGTTCCTGAATTTCAGTCGGCTCAGTAAAACCGAACTCCTTAACTGTTTCTATAATAAATGGTTGAAACGTAAAACGATCAAAACGATTTTCTTTCATATATTTGCTCCTTATAGTTAAAATCTCATGATTTTGGAGTAGTTTTCTTACTTTAGCAAGTGCAACACTTTCTATTCCATCATGCAATTATAGTCAATATTTCATCAAAACTCCAGTTATCTTTCGTTTTAATATCATTTTCTACTTTTTACTGACTTTTAAACAATTAAATTTGGTCTTTGTCCTGTGTATAATACCTAAACCAAATTAGGGTAAATGCATAATTTAAAGCATGAGGCAATTGAAAGGAGGCAACGAGATGCAACCAAGACCAAGAATGCCTATGCAGGGGCGAATGGGGCCAGGACCTTTTGGACCACATAATCAGATGATGAACCCTGGTTTTAACCCTTTTGGCGGCAGGAATCCAATGATGGGAGCCCCTTCCAATCCGTTTGGAGGAAGAAATAACCCCATGATGGGGCAAATGATGGGAAGGTCTAATCCTATGAACAAAGGCGGAGGGGGATTACTTTCGAAAATTCTCGGAGGAAGAAGCCAAGCTGGCGGCTTTATGGGAATGCAAGGAGCAGGAAAAGCAGCATCAGGAGGTGGAGGACTCCTCCAATCTTTAAGTAACCCTGGCGGACTAACTAGCATGTTGAACAATACGCAGCAGGTGCTAAAGACAGCCCAGTCGATTGGACCGATGATCCAACAATATAGCCCAATGATAAAAAATCTTCCTGCAATGTGGAAAATTTATAAAGGATTCAAAAATGCTTCAAAATCTACGGATGAAGCAACAGTAGAAAATAACCAATCAACTGATGCCGCCGTCGATGAATCATCAAATCATGAAGAGCCTGTAAATAGTACGTCCAATAAAAAAGGGCAACGTAAAAATAAGCAACAGCAAATACCTTCAAATAAAAGTCCATATCAAAAAGGAAGTTCTGTTCCGAAAATGTATATATAAATGAAGAATGCTGGAGACGGCATTCTTTCTTTTCTTCCTAAAACTGCTAAGGAAAATTGTATCTTTGTATTATTTCTATTAGTTTTATATAATAAACACGTAAAACTATTAAACACTGTCTTTTTTAGGAGGACTTTTTATATGCAAATTATCAAAATTTCACCACGCGGTTACTGCTATGGTGTCGTCGATGCCATGGTTATTGCACGAAATGCTGCTTTAGATAAAACATTACCACGCCCAATCTACATTTTAGGGATGATTGTTCATAATAAACATGTTACAGATGCTTTCGAAGAAGAAGGGATTATTACCCTAGACGGAAAAAACCGTAAAGATATTCTCGATAAAGTGGAAACAGGTACTGTTATCTTTACTGCTCATGGAATATCGCCAGAAGTTAGAGAACTCGCAAAACAGAAAGGGCTAGTAACGATAGATGCGACATGTCCTGATGTAACGAGAACCCATGATTTGATTGAAGAAAAAACAAAAGAAGGCTACCAAGTAATTTATATTGGAAAAAAAGGACATCCAGAACCGGAGGGTGCAGTTGGTGTGGCCCCTGATATGGTCCATCTGGTTGAAACTCCAAATGATGTAGAAGCATTAACGATTGACTGTGACAAGTTACTTGTCACAAATCAAACAACGATGAGTCAATGGGATGTGGCTGATACAATGAAAAAAGTTCAGGAAAAATATCCAAATGTGGAAGTCTTTAATGAAATTTGCCATGCAACGCAAATTCGCCAAGAAGCAGTTGCAGAACAAGCAACAGAAGCTGATGTGACGATTGTAGTTGGTGATCCAAAAAGTAATAATTCCAATCGCCTTGCACAGGTCTCTGAGGAAATTGCTGGAACAAAAGCGTATCGCATTGCTGATATAACTGAGTTAGAAATTGAGTGGATTAAGGATGCCAAAAATGTCGCGGTAACATCCGGAGCCTCTACTCCAACACCGATAACAAAGGAAGTAATCACATTCCTTGAACAATTTAACCCAAATAATGAAGCTACATGGGAACGACGAAAAAAGGTCCAATTAAGCAGAATATTACCAAAGGTAAAAAAAACTGAAGTGCAGTAAATAAAAAGAACCGAGTCTGTGGACCGGTTCTTTGCTTTTATACAAATTGGAATGGATCTGTATTTACTTCAGAAGGAAAAATCTCCACGGTATAACCCGTTTCTTGACACATCTTTTGTAATGTTGCCGTCAGGCCTTTTTTCATCACCTTTTCCACATTATGGCCTGGATCAATCATATTCAAGCCCTGCATTGCTGCATCATGGGCCGTGTGATAATAAATATCCCCTGTAACATACACATCTGCCCCTTGAAACTTGGCATTCATGAAGTATTTATTTCCATCCCCGCCTAAAACAGCTGCCTTTTTAATTTTAGTGCTTAAATCGCCAACCACACGGACAGTTGAAACTTCAAGTGCTAATTTCACTTTTTCCGCAAATTCTCCTAATGTCATTTCACGGACTTTCCCGATTCGGCCAAGACCGAGTACTTCTCCTTTGTTCTCCAGCGGGTAGACATCATAGGCCACCTCTTCATATGGATGCGCTTTGATCATAGCAGTAATCGTTTTCTTTAGAAGTGGTTCAGGAATAATGGTCTCGATTCTTACTTCCGACACTTCTTCTAACCTGCCTGCCTCACCAGCAAATGGATTGGTATTTTCACCAGGTATAAATCTTCCCGTCCCATTTGCGGAAAATGAACAATGGCTGTAATTTCCAATAAATCCTGCGCCTGCATTTCCTAGGACTTTCCTAATTACTTCTGCATGGCTTACTGGAACATAAACAACTAGTTTCTTTAGCTTTGTATCAAAAGTCGGCACGAGTACCTCTGCATCTTCCAACTCTAAAGCAGTTGCAAGCAGGTCATTTACCCCGCCTTTTGCGACATCAAGGTTCGTATGGGCTGCGTAAACAGCAATATCATGTTTTAATATTTTTTCGATCATTTTCCCTTGAACCGTGTCAGTTAGCAAATTCTTAAGAGGTCGATAAATAATCGGATGGTGGGCAATAATGAGCTGAACATTTTTTTCAATTGCCTCATCGATTACATTTTCCAGTACATCAAGGGCAATCATTATTCGCTCAACTTTTTTATTTAAGCGTCCTATTTGTAAGCCAATCTTATCCCCTTCCATCGCTAACCCTTTCGGGGAAAACTGTTCAAATAGTTGAATGACTTCGTGACCGTTAGGAATTTTCATTCTTTAAAGCCTCCTCTACCAGCTTAATTTTGGCGATCATCTCTTGTTTTTTTTCATTCGTTTCAGGAGATTGGCTGGCACCCTCAAGTGCTTCATAAATACGCTGCCAATTGTTTATTTCTGCTGTCCATTTTTTCTTAAAGGTTTTATCTTGTTTTTGTAGAAGGAATGGACCAACTAAAAGCCCCATATCAAGATTTTTTTTATAAGGCTTATTCGGATCGCCCTTTTCACCTATTAAAATCTCGTATATTTTCCCATCTTCCTCGAGTATTTCTTCGTCAATTAGTTCCCAGTTATTTTCAATAAACCATTTTCTGATAGAAATCGCGCTAATATTTGGTTGTAACACCAGGCGCTTGACAGAAGTCAGCTTATCTTTACCATTTTCTAGAATGTTTGCAATTAGGGCACCCCCCATTCCAGCAATTGTAATACAATCCACTTCACCCGGTTGAATAACTTCCAGACCATCACCTAATCGCACGGAAATAACCCCCGCTAACCCTTCTGCTAATACATTCCTCTCAGCCAACTGGAAGGGTCCCTTAGCAACCTCACCAGCAATGGCAAATGGTAATCCTTCATTTTTTGCTAAGTAGCAAGGTAAATAAGCATGGTCTGAGCCAATATCTGCGAGCCTCGCTCCTTTTGGAACATAGTTAGAAACCGAAGCCAATCTTGCTGACAATTTATCTGTATTCAATCATACCACCACTTTTTATATGTAATTTATATAGTATAAAAAAAGTCCTTTACAGATGCAAAGGACCTTTTCTAGTTATTTAATGTTTGCTAACCAATCTGCCATTGCAGCAGCCTGTTCTGGTTTAACAAGACCTGCTGGCATGACTGTACCCTTACCTTTTGTAACAATGGTCATAAGTTCTTCCTTAGAATACTTGCTGCCCACACCTTTTAATGTAGGTCCTACTACCCCTTGATACTGATCGCCATGACAGCCAATACAAGATTGCTTGTAAATGTCTTCTGGCTTTGATGCGGCAACCTCTGTTTTCTCATTACCTTCCCCATTTTCCTTAGCAACTTCTTTCATATCACCAAGGCCTTTGAAAGACAAAATTAGAATTAACACAAGTCCAAATGCCATGATGAGAACGAAAGGAATAACCGGATTTCGCTTCATGATATAACCTCCCTTATGTACGAACGTCTGTTAAATATTGAATAAAGTCTACAAACAACTACTATTTTACTTGAAAATGAACAGAAGGAAAAGCCC
The DNA here is from genome assembly GCF_051842875.1 of Neobacillus sp. C211. Classification (NCBI taxonomy): domain Bacteria; kingdom Bacillati; phylum Bacillota; class Bacilli; order Caryophanales; family Bacillaceae; genus Neobacillus; species Neobacillus sp. C211. The sequence goes on along the minus strand of NZ_JBPXRO010000025.1, from coordinate 43,044 downwards.
TAAACTTATTTTATCACTATAATCTTAATAAAAAAAAGAAAACAAGCCAAATTAGTGAAAATATCTAGTTTAGCCTGTTTATAAATTTGCTAATTTATTTTATTATTCATAGGCTCCCTGAGCAATCCCTACGGCCATTGCAGCAATCCCTATACGTGTTTGGCCCATCGACCATAATTAAAAACTGTTTAAGGCCTCTCTAAGCTTACCTAAAAGGTTCTTAACAGGTACTCAGGTATCTTCTAACAAACGTTCGGTTGTATTTGATAAATTCAAGCCCATCTCCTAAAATAAAAGAATAAAAAGCGAGACCATGAATTTTCTTAAGTCTATTTGCAAAATGAGAGACAATTCAGTAAAATGGATTCAAATAGAGAAAGTGCTTACATTTACTTAAGTGTTTCATCTGTGTATTCATTAATTGATGCATAAGAAAAAAGCCTACTTCAGTTATGAAGTAGACTATTCATTAGAAATATTTTATTCTAAGAAATCTTTTAATCGTTTGCTGCGACTAGGATGGCGTAATTTCCGCAATGCCTTTGCTTCAATTTGACGGATACGCTCACGGGTAACACCGAAGACCTTTCCTACCTCTTCGAGTGTACGAGTACGTCCATCATCTAGTCCAAAACGCAGGCGAAGGACATTTTCTTCCCTGTCTGTTAAAGTATCTAAGACATCTTCAAGTTGCTCTTTTAATAATTCATAGGCAGCATGCTCTGAAGGTGAGGTTGCATCCTGGTCTTCAATAAAATCACCAAGGTGGGAATCATCTTCTTCACCAATAGGTGTTTCCAGTGATACAGGCTCTTGGGCAATTTTCAAAATTTCCCTAACCTTATCAGGTGTTAGATCCATATCTTCACCAATTTCTTCTGGTGTTGGTTCACGGCCAAGATCCTGAAGTAATTGACGCTGAACACGAATTAATTTATTAATGGTTTCAACCATATGCACAGGTATCCGAATGGTCCTTGCTTGGTCTGCAATCGCGCGTGTAATGGCTTGACGAATCCACCAAGTTGCATAGGTACTAAATTTAAAGCCTTTTCGATAATCAAACTTCTCAACAGCTTTGATTAGACCCATATTACCTTCCTGAATAAGATCAAGAAAGAGCATTCCACGACCGACGTAGCGTTTTGCAATACTTACTACAAGACGGAGGTTTGCTTCAGCTAGACGTCGTTTTGCTTCTTCGTCGCCTGCTTCAATTCGGTTAGCCAGCTTAATTTCCTCTTCAGCAGAAAGCAAATCAACACGGCCGATTTCTTTTAAGTACATACGAACTGGATCATTAATCTTAACCCCTGGAGGGACGCTAAGATCATTTAGATCAAATTCATCATCATCACCTTTAGCTAATTGCTTAGGATTTGGATCTTCCTCACTTTCACCAACTAATTCAATACCTTGATCACCGAGGAACTCGTAAAATTCGTCCATTTGGTGTGAATCTAGTTCAAAATTAGCCAATTTCTCAGCAATATCATCATAGGCAAGGACGCCGGTTTTTTTACCCAGTACCGTTAACTGGTCTTTCACTTGTTCAAAAGTGAATTCATTCTCAACTTCTTTTGAACGGGCTGATTTTTCAGCAGCCATATGTCCCCCTCCTTCCAGAATCAAAGACAGTAAAATGGAATCTATAGAGATTTACGCAATTGAATAATTTCCATTGCAATTGCAGCAGCTTTACCAAGATCACTTTGTCGCTCTGCTTCTTTTTGTTCCACTTCTTTTTCTTTTATCTTTAACAATTTTTGATAATTCAACACCTGTTTGATATAATCAGTTAATTCTTGATTGCTTAATTCGTCATTTATGGACATCATTTCAATATTAGCAACCATTCTTCTAAGATTGTCATCATGAATATAGGATAAAAATGCACTTGAATCAGGTTGGAAATGATCCTCATAAAATCCTAACAGATAGGTTATTATTGCCTGATGTTCATCAATATTAAACGTGTTTCCTTGTAATAAATCCTGAACTTTATAAGCAACATCTCGATCTTTTAGCATGTGTGCGATTAATCGCCTTTCTGCTGTGTAATGCGCTGGCTTGAGTTCACTTGCTTTCTTAGGAATTAAAATAGGTTTATCAACAGGTTGGTTTTTTCCGGTTGTTTTTCTTTTATCAGCGAAGAAAATTTGCTTTTGCTGCTGTTTCAATGCATCTAATGAGAGTGAAAATTCTGCTGCAAGTTGCCGCAAATAATGATCTCTTTCAACCGCTTTATTCAAATTGCTGATTTCTTTAATTATCACTTCGATATATGCAAGCCTATCTCCTTCTAGCTGAAGATTTTTACCTCTGCGAAAGTAAAGAAATTTAAACGCCATCCATGTTAAGCCGGCTGCGATAACCTCATTTCGGAATTTCTCAGGACCGTTCTTTTTAATGTATTCATCGGGGTCCATGCCGTCTGGCATCATCGCTACCTTTATTTGAAAGCCAGCATTGTTAAGATGGTTCCCCGCTCGAAAAGCAGCTTCAATTCCTGCCTTATCTGAATCGTAACAGATGGTTACGGATTGGACACTTTGCCTTAAAAGGGCTATATGTTCATCTGTCAAGGATGTCCCCATTGTGGCAATGCCATTTTCCACACCCGAGCGATCTGCGGAAATTACATCGGCAAATCCCTCAAATAAAACAGCATATTGCAATTTTTTTAAACTTGGCTTCGCATTATGATAATTATATAAAATTTTACTTTTATTAAAGATTGGCGTTTCAGGACTATTTAGATATTTGGGCTCTTCGGCCCCGAGTGATCTGCCTGAAAAAGCAATCGTATTACCATTTCGGTCAAAAATCGGAAACATTATTCGATCCCTAAATCGATCGAAATAAGTCCCATCCCTTTCACGTTTGATAATTAATCCGGCTTTCTCCATCCATTCAGGTGGGAAATCTCTTTTAGATAGAAATTTATAAACAAAATCCCATGAATTTAGGGAATACCCAATTTGAAACTTATCAATCGATTCGCGAGTAAATCCCCTGCTCAGCAGATACTCTAAAGCCTGCCCGCCTTCTTTTGTATTTACAAGCAAGTGATGGTAAAATTTCTGTAACAGCTCATGAGCCCCTAAAAAAGCTTGGTGCTCTTGAGAAACCTTTTTCTCGCCTTGTCCCCCAGATAAATTAATTTCAAGGTCGATATTTACCTTCGAAGCTAGTTTAATGGCAGCTTCCTGAAATGAAATCCCTTCAAGTTCCATTAAAAAAGAAAAAACATTACCGCCAGCGCCACAGCCAAAACAATGGAAAATTTGTTTATCAATTGATACTGAAAATGATGGGGTACTTTCTCCATGGAATGGACATAATCCGAAGTAATTTCGCCCCTGTTTTTTCAGTTGAACATAATCGCTGATTACTTCGACAATATCAACAGCCTGACGAATTTGATTAATCTTTTCTTCGGCAATACGCTCTGCCATGAAAACAACTCCATTTGTACTATCAGGTATTCGGCAGGCAATCTTTAAATTCCTGCAAATTTCGACAAAATTTTTGTTAATTTTGTCATAAATTTTGAACGATCTTCTGTTTGGGAGGATTTAGGGCCTCTCCCTTCCCAGCGTCAACATATTTCCTCTTCCTATGTAGATTTTTCTTCATTCATATGGAGACGGAGGAAGCATCAAAAAGATCACGGACGCTAATCTTGGATCCTATTTCGACAATCTCTGCCCAGTGGGCATGAATCTGCATCGACAAAAATAGTCGGATTGCCTTCTACATTAGTATTAATTCTACATCTCTCCGCATATTCCTTCTTTAACAAATAATTTTTGTAAAAGGATTTATGTCGAATTCTTTTTAGGGGGTCCCCTTGACATCTAACAATAAATAGTTTATTCGTTCACAAGCAAGTCTAAACCTAAAAAGATATATTTTTATCACAATTTTTTATTATAGTACATTTATTATCATTTTACCATAACTTTTTATCATTATTATTCCACTTTCTTTCAGAAGAAAACACATAATCAAATGATTATGTGTTAAGGTCTCCCTTTATGAATATAATTTAGGATAACATTTGCTGTTTCTTCAACTGCTTTATTGGTTACATCAATAACGGGACAACTTATTTTCTCCACTACTTTTTCAAAAAAGATTAACTCCGCTTTAATCCGTTCAATATTGGCATAACTTGCCTTATCATTTAATCCTAAGGAAATTAATCGTTCTCGTCTGATATTGTTTAACTTTTCAGGACTTATTTTTAAACCGAAGCATTTCTCGATCGGAACCCTATACAGTTCTTCTGGCGGATCCACTTCAGGTACCAGCGGGACATTAGCAACCTTTAAACGTTTATGGGCTAAGTACTGGGAAAGTGGTGTCTTTGAAGTTCTTGAAACGCCAATTAGGACAATATCCGCTTTTAGGATTCCTCTTGGGTCACGGCCATCATCATATTTTACGGCAAATTCAATCGCTTCTACTTTTTTAAAATAATCCTCATCAAGTTTTCGAACAAGTCCTGGTTCACATAAAGGTGTCTTCCCACTGAAAGCTTGAATCTTGTCCATTATTGGACCAATTAAATCGACTGCCAGAATCCCTTCTTGTTCCGCTCTTTCCTTGATATAGGTACGCATTTCAGGTTTGACAAGCGTAAATGCAATCATAGCTTTATCTAGTAAAACAAGTGAAAGAACTTCATCAATATGTTCCTGGTCCTCTACATAGGGAAATCTTTTTAAATTCATTCCAGAGCCATTAAACTGGCTTATTGCTGCTTTGGTAACTAATTCAGCCGTTTCCCCCACTGAATCAGATACAACATAAATAATTGGTACACCCATTCTCCCTACACAACCCCTCTACAAGTTAACTTGTGACTTACTCATCACCCAGTCCAACAAATGCTTTTGTAATGTTTGTTTTCGTTAATCTACCGATAACCTCATATCCATTTTCTGATTTCCGAACCACTGGAAGGGCATCAATTTGTTTTTCAATTAATTTTTTGGCGATATCGATTAATAAATCGTCCCGTTCACACATAGTTATATTCGGCATTCTAGTCATAATAATATTGACAGGAATGGTGGAAAGCTCTTGTTTGCCTATACTTGCTCTGAGCAAATCTTTTCTGGACAACACCCCAACAAGGATGGTATTTTGATCCACTACAAATAATGTTCCCACATCTTCAAGGAACATGGTACAGATCGCATCATATACAGAAATATTTTCATTCACCACAATAGGGATGGATTGATAATCTTTCACATATATTTTTTGTAAATTTTCAGTTAACAGCTGTGTCCCAGATTTACCCGTATAAAAATAACCCACACGCGGTCTTGCATCTAAAAAGCCAGCCATTGTTAAAATTGCCAGATCTGGCCTTAATGTTGCTCTAGTCAAACTTAATTGATCGGCAATATGCTCTCCGGTAATCGGCCCATTTTCTTTTACAATTTGTAAAATATGTTCTTGCCGTTTGGTCAGTTCGATTGTACACACCACCTTTGTATGACATCATGAAGGGTTACCCACAACCCTCTAAAAGTCATACTTTATTAGGAATATTATATACTATGGAATGTATTAAGAAAACTCGCCAATTGGCGAGTTTTCCATTAAAACGTCATCTTTTCTTGCAAAAAGCTAACAAGTTCACTTACTGGGATCCGTTTTTGTTCCATTGTATCACGGTCTCGAACAGTAACCATATTGTCTTCTTTAGAGTCAAAATCATAAGTGATACAAAAAGGTGTACCAATTTCATCATGACGACGATAGCGTTTCCCAATGGAACCTGATTCGTCATAATCCACTGAAAAGTGCTTCGCTAAAGCAGCAAAAACTTCTCGTGCTTCTTCAGACAGCTTCTTCGATAATGGAAGGACTGCCGCCTTAAATGGGGCTAGAGCAGGGTGGAAATGCATGACCGTTCTAGATGTACCATCTTCAAGCTGTTCTTCATCATAGGCATCAATCAAGAATGCTAACGTAACCCGATCCGCTCCTAAGGAAGGTTCAATACAGAATGGGACATACTTTTCATTTGTTTCAGGGTCAAGATAATGGAAATCTTCACCGGAATACTCCATATGCTGCTTCAAGTCATAATCTGTTCTTGAAGCGACACCCCAAAGTTCCCCCCAACCAAACGGGAACTTAAATTCAAAATCAGTAGTCGCATTACTATAATGGGATAGTTCATCTTCAGAGTGATCTCGTAGCCTTAGATTTTCTTTGGTAAGACCTAAGGACATTAACCAGTCTTCAGCAAATTGTTTCCAATAATCAAACCATTTAAGTTCTTCACCAGGCTTACAGAAAAATTCAAGTTCCATTTGTTCAAACTCTCTTGTCCTGAATGTAAAATTCCCCGGAGTAATTTCATTTCGGAAACTCTTTCCTATTTGAGCAATTCCAAACGGCATTTTCTTTCTCATCGTACGCTGAACATTTTTAAAGTTAACAAAAATACCTTGGGCCGTTTCAGGACGAAGGAAAATTTCATTCGTACTTGATTCTGTTACCCCTTGGAAGGTTTTAAACATTAAGTTGAACTGACGGATACCAGTAAAATCATGACTGCCACAGTCCGGGCATGCGATATTGTGTTCTTTAACCAGTTCTTCCATTTTTTCAAATGGTAAGCCGTCGACAATCATTTCAATGCCTTTTTCATCTAGTGCATTTTCAATTAATTTATCCGCGCGATGGCGTGCTTTACAATTTTTACAATCAATCATTGGGTCATTAAAGTTCCCAATATGCCCTGATGCTTCCCAAGTACGAGGATTCATCAGAATACTTGCATCTAAGCCAACATTATAAGGCGACTCTTGAACAAACTTTTTCCACCATGCCTGTTTAATATTGTTTTTAAATTCAACGCCTAGCGGGCCGTAATCCCAAGTATTTGCAAGTCCTCCGTAAATCTCTGAACCTGGAAAAATAAATCCTCTGTGTTTTGCATGTGAGACGATTTGTTCCATTGTTACATTCATTGAAATTGCTCCTTTTAATAAATTTTATTCAAACAAAAAAACTCTCGTTCCTATGCTTGTAAGCATAGGGACGAGAGTTACCCGCGGTTCCACCCTAATTGCTGCAAAAAACAGCCTCTTTAATCGTGTTAATAAACACAAAGATTGCTCAGGAACGCCTTCCTTAGTGCCCTATACCCTAGCTTCCACCACCCTAGGTTCGCTTTTATAGAGATGACTAAGTACTCTTCTCCGTCAATGCAAATATTTTATTAATGAAAATAATAACGAAAACTCCAAACATTGTCAACAGTGTGCTTATAAGAGATTTCTGAATTTATCCATGGAATTAAGAAACTTCTTTGTTTTGAGATGAAGTCCCGAATACTCTTCATAGTAAGAAGTAATAACATTCTTAAGTTCAGCCTTAGTCACTTCCTTAACAGAAATATTTCCTAACCTTGAAAGATCAAAATAATAAAATAGCCTTAATAATTTAATCGTACTCGGTGTTAATTTGAAATGGTACGGATCTTTATCCAGACAACGATGACAGATAAGCCCACCTTCACGAATGGAAAAAGAAAAATGTCCGTCTGTACTGCCGCAAACGGAACATTGATTTAAGATTGGGTTTAATCCCAATACATTTAACATTTTCATCTCATAAATATTCATGAGAATATCCGGGTCATAGCCCTCATTCAAATAATTCAATGTTTGATAGAGCAATTCAAAATGAAAAGGGTTTGGTTTTTTTTCTTCCGTGCATTTATCGGTTAACTCAACAATATAACTAGCATAGGCAGTTAAAAAAATGTCTTCACCAATCGATCTTAAGGATGTAGCCGTTTCACCCTGCTGCATGCTTCCTAAACCAGATCCTCTAGTAATTAGAAAATAACCATGTGTAAAAAGTTGTGTAATGGAGGAAAGGCGGCTGTTTGGCTTTTTTGCACCACGCGCCATCACACCAATCTTTCCCCATTCCCTTGTATATATTGTCACTATTTTATTTGTTTCACCATAATCTGTTGTTCTAATAACGATGCCTTCACACTTCTGAAGCATTATTGTCACCTTCTAAAGTAGCACGAAGACAAACTTATGAAACGGGAAAATCGATTTGTGCTAGCTCATCATTCAGATTTCCGGGTATTTCTTGGTTTTCCTTCTCAAGTTCTTTAATGAGAAGATATGTGTCAATATTACCTGTTTGGAGGAATACTTTCCACGTAAAATCCATCATCGAAAACCCCACCTTTCATATTTAGACTAGCTTTCATTCGGTCCCAAACCTTACAATTATCATAGCCTGCCAGCGCAAAAATCATAAGACGAAATATTTGTTAATGTTGTCCATGCATAATTTGAAATAATCGGTAATATTTTAGTTAGGGTTATTAGAAAAGCTGAAGCGCCTTGGTCGGCCATTATTAATCAATATTCATCCTCATTGAAGCCATAATCTCGCAGCTGGGACATCTTATTGCGCCAATCTTTTTGAACTTTTACCCATAGCTCTAAATATACTTTTGACCCTAGTAGATTTTCAATATCAACTCGTGCACGTTTGCCTATTTCTTTTAACATGCTGCCTTGCTTACCAATAATAATTCCTTTTTGTGAATCACGTTCGACAATGACGGTTGCCATGACATCAATAATTTCTTTACCCTCTCTCCGCTCCATTTTGTCAAGAACCACAGCTAAAGAATGGGGAATTTCCTCCCGTGTTAAGTGGAGTGCTTTTTCCCTTATTAACTCGGTGATAATAAACCGTTCTGGGTGATCTGTGACCTGGTCTGCTGGATAGTATTGTGGTCCCTCCGGCAAGAAGGACTTAATCTGTCCTAACAATGGCTCCACATTGTTTCCTTCAAGCGCAGATATTGGGACAATTTCTTTAAAAGGGTATTTTTCTTTATAGGATTCAATAATCGGCAATAATTTATCAGGATGAACTTGATCAATTTTATTAATTACAAGAAAGATTGGCGTATTAACTGTTTGGAATTTTTCAAGAATAAATTCTTCACCACGTCCAAATCCTTCTTCAGCATTTACCATAAATAAAATCAAATCAACTTCTTTTAGCGTATTAACAGCAACCTTCATCATAAAATCGCCTAATTTGTGCTTAGGTTTATGGATACCTGGTGTATCTATAAAAATCATCTGGGCATCATTTACTGTTAACACACCTTGGATTTTGTTACGAGTTGTTTGTGCTTTATCACTCATTATGGCAATTTTTTGGCCAATCACGCGATTAAGAAACGTGGATTTACCTACATTTGGCCGGCCAATAATCGAAATAAAACCTGACTTGTATCCTTTGCTTCCGTTGTCATTATTCAGCATATAGATCCTCCTGTTATGAAGGAACTTGCCTTTTTTGTTTCTTTAATTAGTTGATCGATGTTCACTAGTGTTCTTCCCTTCCAGCAGGAATCTGCTGTTTCTTTATTTTACCTCAAAATTGATTGAAAATCATTAGGTTGAAGCAAAAAATTTATAAAAATTAGAATTTTCTCACAAATCAGCAAGTCTTAATTATTTTGCTGATAAGTTATTTTACCTAATCCAGTATCCCATTTCAAATGATGGTAAATAAACTCTATTCAGCTTAATTTTTTAAAGCTTTTGTATGTAGGGTAAAAATATTAATAGGCCAATTACAACCGATAGAACGGCATAAACTAACACCGCTCCTGCTGCCATATCCTTCGCTTGTTTTGCTAATGGATGATACTCTTGTGTAACTAGATCGACAACCCGTTCGATTGCGGTATTGACTAATTCCAATACAAACATTCCCGCAATAGCAAACAGGATGATTATCCATTCAGTCTTTGTAATGGAAATATAATAAGAGACGAGTACAACAAGAATGGAGCAAAAGAAATGGAACCGCATATTTTTCTCTGACTTCAGGGCCACTAAAATCCCGGCGATTGCATTTGAAAATGTACCCAACCATGACTGCTGTGATCGTTTATCGTTTGAGTCCATACTCGTCTAATATTTCCTTTTGCAATGTGAACATTTCTTTTTCCTCTTCATCGGTCATATGATCATAACCAAGGAGATGAAGGAAACCATGTACAGCTAGAAATCCAAGCTCACGTATAAAAGAATGTCCATATTCTTCTGCTTGCTCGATTGCTTTTGGGATAGAGATAATAATATCCCCCAAGACACGAGGCATATCAACCCCTACCAGCTCCACCTCACCTTCCCCAAGCTCTTCCATTGCAAACGAAATAACATCCGTAGGCTTGTCTTTATCGCGGTATTCCCTGTTGATCTCCTGTATTCTATCATTTGAAACAAATGTTACTGAAACTTCGCTATGTTCTTCAACATCCTGTTTTCTAGCCGCAAAGGTAAGGATCCTTTCGATTTCAAGCATTTGTTCTTCTGTCAGTTTTTCCGTTTCGTCGATACAATCAATTAGTAATGTCATGCTTGCTTCACCTTCTTTATCATTTCTGGATATTCAATTCTGGAGTGAAAAATCCCCTTTAAAGTCTCACATAAAGCTTCAGATACGGTTTCAATTTCTCTCATTGTGATATCACATTCATTTAATTGTCCATCTTGAAGACGATCAGCAACGATTTTTTTAACCAGTGATTCTATTAATTCTGGCGTAGGCTGGGATAATGAGCGGACTGCCGCCTCGACACTATCTGCTATACCAACCACCGCAGACTCTTTTGTTTTTGCCTTTGGACCAGGATAACGATAATCCTCTTCCTTTACATCAGTCTCACCTTGGGTTGCCTTATGATAAAAGAATTTTAGCAAGGTTGTCCCGTGATGCTGTTCAGCGATATCGATAATTTCTTTTGGCATATGGTACTTCTTTAAAATATTAGAGCCATCTGTTACATGGGCAATAATAATGTTTGCACTTTTATCTGGCGGCAGACGATCATGAGGATTTTCTAGATGCATCTGATTCTCGATATAAAAATTCGGACGTCGTGTTTTTCCAATATCATGGTAATAGCTGCCCACTCTTGCTAAAAGTCCATTTGCACCGATTGCTTCACATGCTGATTCCGCTAAATTAGCAACCATCACACTATGGTGATATGTACCTGGTGCTTCCATCAATATTTTTCTTAATAGTGGATGGTTTGGATTGGATAGTTCAATCAGCCTCATCGTCGACAGAATGCCAAAACTCGCCTCAAAAAAAGGCAGTAATCCAATCGTTAACACAGCAGAACCTATACCTGAAACAAGAGCAGTGGTTATATAATATCCATACTCCATACCAGAAAATTGGCCATTTGGAAGAAATATTAACGCTAAAATAGACAAAATATTTACGATTGCCGCAAACGAGCCAGCCTGCAAGATTTTTGAACGCTGGTTTTGGTTACTAAGAAACAAAATTCCAGCTAAGGCACTGAATAGGATGTAAATCCCCTCTGAAAAATTTAGTGTCCCTGTAATTCCCTCGTTAAATAAAATACTTCCGCATACCGCCATAATAATCGACATAAGAATGGCAAGCTTTTCATCAATCAAGATCTTAATTAACATTCCCCCTAAAGCTGCAGGGAAAAGATAGCCAATTCCGGCAAAATTAAAAATTTGCAGCATGCTGATTATTTTCATAATAAAGATTGAAAGTATGAAAACAATCCCATACAACAACAAGTCTGTCTGTCTCTTTCCTGGAATTGATTTTATTTGGTAAAAATAAAAATAGATTGAAGACAGAATAATGGTAATCAAAACCATTAATCCAATAAAAGGCTTAAAGGATCTCTCATTATCAAGAAGGCCGACTAATTTTAACTGTCTATAAATATCCTGGTTGATTAATTCTCCTTCTTCAACAATAATTTGACCCTGAAGAATTTTGGCAGGCTCCACACTTTCTACCGCTTGCTGTCGCAGCTCTTCTGTTGCATTGGGATCATAAAATTCATTTTGAATAACAGCATACCTGCCGAGTTCAATGACACCATTTCTTAAATTATCATTTAAAGTTGTATATTTTAATTCTTCCTCCACTCTTTTTTTGGCATTCTCTACTTCATCAGCAGAAATCCGTTGGGCCATAACATTGTTAATCGCAGTAACAGTTAAATCCTTCGCGATCGATAATTCATCATTACTAGCTTGGACTAAGGCCGTAAAAACCTGGTCAGAAAGCCCCTTTGATACATTCGATGTTAATTTTGCCTTTAACCTGATCACTTTTTCAGAATCACTAGGTTCCGTTTTTGCTGGTTTTTCTTCTGGGGCCAGTTCTTCAAACTTCTTGATTTCTGCATTTATTTCATCATTCACTTCTGTAACTGCTTGAAAAATGGAGCTAATTAAATCGACCCGATTTTGCGTATACTCTTTTTTCAAGGCATACACATCCTGCACTTGGTCAAGAGCATCCCTACGCTTATTTTCAGTACTTTTCTTATCCTCCACTGTTCCAGGGGAACGGATAGTTTTTTCTGCTACTGAAAACAGGCTTAAATCCAACTTTTCAGGTTTTACATTACTATACATCGCTGCAAATAATACGGTACCTAACATGATAAAAAAGAGAACTAGAAAAAAAGTGATATCTAGCAGTTTGCGTATCCGTATGAAGTATTGCTGTAGTTTACCCAACTAAATCCCTCCAACCACGGCCCATGAAAATGATTTTATATTAAAAAAATCATTTCTCAAAAATTGTCATATTTTCACTGTTCCTGCTTTATGTAAAATGATAACAGTTTTTCGAAGAAGTTTCACCTCTTTGGAAGAAGATTGGTTTGAAGTTCACTTTTCCATACCAAAAAGAGGTAAACCACAAATAGGTTTACCCCTCTTGATTCGCTTTGTTCTCGTATGCCTCAATAATTCTGCCAACAAGTGGATGACGAACCACGTCAGTTGTTTCTAAAAAGACAAAGGAAATGCCCTTTACATTTTTTAAAATTCCTTCGGCTGCAATTAAGCCTGATTTTGCACCTTTTGGCAAATCGATCTGTGTTTGATCACCCGTAATGACCATTTTTGACCCAAAGCCAAGTCTTGTCAAAAACATTTTCATTTGTGCATGGGTTGTGTTTTGGGCCTCATCCAGTATAACAAAAGCATCATCTAATGTTCGACCTCTCATATAGGCGAGCGGAGCAATTTCAATAGTTCCTCGTTCAATTAACCTTTGCGTATGTTCAGCCCCAAGCACATCATGGAGAGCATCATATAGTGGTCGCAGATATGGGTCTACCTTTTCTTTTAAATCACCTGGAAGAAACCCAAGACTTTCGCCTGCCTCAACAGCAGGCCTTGTTAAAAGAATTTTATTCACTTGCCCATTTTTGAGTGCGCCCACGGCCATGACAACAGCAAGATATGTTTTTCCGGTTCCGGCAGGTCCAATCCCAAATACAAGATCTGTTTTTTTAATGGCTGTTACATATTCTCTTTGTCCAAGCGTCTTGATCCGAATGGTTTTACCTTTAACATTTTTGCCAATTTCTTCTTCATATAAATTCACAAAATATTCAAGTGTCCCTGCGTTCGCCATTTGAACCGCGTATAGGACGTCTCTTTGACTAATATTAATTCCCTTTCGAATCACAATCATTAATTTATTTAATATTTGTCCGGCCAGATTTACATTTTCCTCATCACCGGATAAACTGACACCTTCACCCCGAGTAATGATGGTAACATCAAGCTCTTGTTCAATAATTTTTAAATTGGTATCAGAATTCCCTAGCAAACTAATTGCTTCTGCAGGATTTTCAAGTTGTACATTTATGGTAGTTAACTTTTCTGTCATTCACTAGTCTCCTTGGAAATCGGTTGTCCGACTGCAATATTTTCAATTACCTTAAAATGAATATCCAGTATAACTTTACCATTTTTAATTGCTTTGTGTAAAATTTTTTCATCTTTTATCATAGCATTTTCATCTAACCGACCTTTTATTTGTTTTTTTGCCAGCTCAATTGCAATTTGTTGGGCCTCTTTATTTGAATAGGTACGCTGAACTTCTTCCCGCTCGCGAAGGGTTTTGTTGAGATAAGAAATTGGCAATTCCCACTTTAGGAAATGAATTTTATGAACATTCATTTCGGTTTCATATTTCAAGAATTCAGGCTTACCAAAGCCCCAAATAGGGAGTTCGAAATTCCCCAGTAAAATAAAATGTTTTTCCTTTTCTTTGCCATTATATACTTTAAAGTTGGTTACTAACGGGAGCTCCACATGACTTTTATACCAAGTTTCTCCCCAAACCTCTCCTTTGGCCGCAACCAATTCCGGAGTACCTTCTTGCCCAAATTCACCTGAAACGAGTAATTGCCCCGGCACCACATGATCATTAATTTCTACCATTTTTTGGCCATTTTCAATATACATATTTACGATTATCGCTTTCTTTTTTGCGATAAGGTTCCTCGGTGATAATTGCTCTGGCTTTTTTGGCTCATTTTTCTCGACAACTTGAAGGTGGAAGGTTGTCCCTTTTAATTCCACTCCTACCCATGTTAAATCCCCAACATTATTTGTCAGTTGCCTTTGAATACCTTCCACATTATCTACAAATAATTGCAACTTTCCAATCTTAACACCCATCTTGTCCAATTCTTTACGAATTTGATATTCTGTCGCTGGTTTTGCCCCTTTTATTTCAATCCCCCAAATAACATTGGATAAAACCATTAAGATAAGCAAGAAAATTCCTGCCCCCGCTAAAAAGCCACTATTTTTAAGCACTCTCTTAATTAAAAAAGGCACTCCGCTCCTTCGCAGGAAGGAAATGGAGCATTCACTTTTCCTTGCATAGTGTCTGATGTTCTTGGCATCTCTAAGTCTCATCTTAAAAGTAATTGTTTCTGTTCCATGCCGTTTGACATGCCAAATATGGAGTCCATTCCTGGTAAGGACATTTAAAAAGCGTTCAATACCCTTTCCTGATACTTTAACAGTAACCCTGCCATATAAAAATTCGACCCACTGGTTATTCATTTTGTTCCTCCCGGATTATCAGTTATATAGATGACCTGTTCAATTTTCCCTTCGAGCAAAATTTCTTCAGGTAAAATCGTTTTAATTACAAAATATTTACCTTTTATTAACAACTGCCCTTGCTTTAATAGCAGACGGAGTTCTTTATCTGTAAACACAAGCAAGCCGCGATGGTTCTCAATATATATATGAATTTGCCCAACCATCGTAATGCGGGGTAAATCCATCATGACATCTTGAGGAAGATCCATTTTTTCAGCCATCCAGTTACGGACCCGTTGGCCCCATTTTTTCGCCATAAAAAAAGAACCCCCTTTCATCTCATATTTATGAAATGAAAGGAGGTTCTAGCACACCTTTTTCTATTTAGCTATGTTGATTTACAACTAACCTTTTCTTGGGAAAAAGGGCTTTTTGGATCGCGGCTCACCAAGAATTTCTGACCAAACCATACCATTAATGAGCGTTTTTTCATCTGGATAAAGAGAAATGATGCTACTATCCTCTTGCCCGGATTTAACTTCTACTTTCTCGACCTTTGGCTGGGCTACTGACATTCCAATCCGTTTAACCTCAGACTCTTGTTTCAACTGCTGGTATTTATTTTCGAGCTTTTCGAGTTGATCCAGTGGAATTTCCGATTGTATATTCTTTGATTTTAAGGTGCTGGTTGTTGGAATTTCATCATAATTGAGTTGCTTTTTAACTAGTGTCCTAATTTCTTCAAAAGTATCCCTTGAAAATGTTCTATTGCGAGATTGACCTGTCTTACCTTTTGCCTTACGGAAAACAACAGAGACAATACCCATGACAATCAAAAATACTAAGGTTTCCAAAAATCACCACCCCTTTATTATCCCAACGCGGGCTTTATTGTCCGTCTTTTTTGTCTCCCGTTATCTTACCGATTGAACCTCTCATTTCAGTATCTGCTGAAATATTTTTAAAGTTCATATAGTCCATTACACCAATATTTCCTGATTTGAGCGCTTGAGCCATTGCAAGAGGAACCTCCGCTTCCGCTTCCACAACCTTTGCCCTCATTTCCTGGACCTTAGCTTTCATTTCTTGTTCTAACGCCACAGCCATTGCCCTGCGCTCTTCAGCTTTCGCTTGGGCAATTTTCTTATCCGCTTCAGCTTGTTCGGTTTGTAGTTCAGCCCCAATATTTTTACCGATATCCACATCAGCGATATCAATCGATAGGATTTCAAAAGCTGTTCCGGCATCTAGTCCCTTTGAAAGAACCGTTTGCGAGATTAAATCTGGATTCTCGAGCACCTTGCTATGACTATCCGATGAACCGATAGTGGAAACAACCCCTTCACCGACACGAGCAACCACGGTTTCTTCCCCAGCACCACCGACAAGACGCTCAATGTTAGCTCGAACGGTAATTCTCGCTTTAGCCTTTACTTCGATACCATTCATAGCAACCCCGGCAATAAATGGAGTTTCAATTACTTTCGGATTAACACTCATTTGTACCGCCTCTAAAACATCACGCCCTGCTAGGTCAATGGCAGCGCAGCGTTCAAACGATAATTCAATATTTGCCCGATGTGCAGCAATTAGAGCATTGACTACCCTGTCAACATTCCCGCCGGCAAGATAATGGCTTTCCAGTTGATTGGTGGTAACGTTTAAACCAGCTTTATGGGCCTTTATGAGTGGATTAACCACTCTGCTTGGCGTTACCCTTCTAAGCCTCATCCCAACTAACGTAAAGATACTAATACGGACTCCTGCCGCAAGCGCAGAGATCCAGAGCATGACTGGTACAAAGGATAATAAGATCCCAAATAAGATTAAAGCAACAACGACAACTGCAATGATAAAAATCGTTCCACTGCCTACAATCATTTTTTAACCCCCTTCTTTTATTCTAATTCTCTTACAACAATACGCGCTCCTTCAACCTTAATGACTTTAACGATTGCACTCTGCTCGATAAAGCCGCCTTCGGTTACCGCATCAATTCTTTCGTTGTTAATAATAACGGTTCCTGCTGGGCGTAATATGGTTAAGGCAATCCCTTCCATTCCCAACAGATCGGTACGATTAATATTAGAAACATAACCATCTTCTTTTCTGGCTGAATCAAAAAGAACCATTTTATTAAATAAAACAAGCTTTTTATCAAAAATCTTAATCATCATAAAGAAAACTAGGACAGATAAGAAAATCGCAATTAAGATGGATACCCCGATTTGAATGGTGTCCGCTCCTGCTAAAAAAAGACTTAAAATTAAAGCGGCAACACCAAGTGTGCCAGAAATAGCTCCAGGTAAAAAGAACTCCAAGAAAATCAGCAATAATCCTGCCACAAATAATAGTAAAGTACCATAACCTGCAAGTCCTGCTTGAAAATGCCCATAAAAGAATAAAATGAGCGCAAACACACCAATAAATCCTGCCACACCAAACTTGGATGAAAAAAGCTCTAATACAATTCCGATTCCCGCAATCGATAATAGAACGGTTACCACAATCGGGTCAGTAAGAAATCCAATCATTCCAAGGCCCCCTTTCTTTCTTTAGCTTCGACAATTACTATTACGTTTGAAAGTCAATTAAGTTTCATTAAAAATAATAAAAGACCGCAGGCTAAAAGCCTACAGTCTTCCTGTCAGAATACTATGAAAGGTGTTGTTGTACAAGTTTATTTACAAGTGCCCCATCTGCTTTACCCTTTACTTTAGGCATAATCGCAGACATCACTTTTCCCATTTCTGCTTTTGATTTTGCGCCGACTTCAGAAATTGTTTCTTTAACAATTTCCACCAGTTCCTCTTCAGAAAGCTGTTTTGGCATATACAATTCAACGATAGCCAACTCTGTACGCAACTTATCAACTAGGTCATCACGACCAGCTTTACCAAATTCATGGAGGGAGTCTTTGCGTTGTTTTACTTCGCGAGAAAGGACTGTTAACTCTACATCTTCTGCAAGCTCTTTTGTACCGAGCTTGATAGCTTCATTTTGCAATGAAGCTTTTACCATCCGAATTACTGAGAGTTTGTCTTTTTCCTTGTTTCTCATCGCTTGTTTCATATCATTATTCAAACGCTCGAGAAGACTCATGTATTACACCCTCTCTTAAAACTTACGTTTTCTAGCTGCTTCAGACTTTTTCTTGCGTTTTACACTTGGCTTTTCATAGAATTCGCGCTTTCTTGCCTCTTGCAAAGTACCAGTTTTTGATACTGTACGTTTGAAGCGACGAAGAGCATCTTCAAGCGATTCGTTTTTACGAACGACGGTTTTAGACATTCTCTTTCCCTCCCTCCGAAACACAACACACTAACATTCAATCCATGTACCTTGCAATTATAATATAACCTTGATACAAGGTCAACTGAAATTCACAGTGATAATACATGCTTTTTATTTTTTATTCAATTAAATAAAGACTTGTCTTAATTTCCCTTAAAAAGTGGCATGTCCCTCCTTCCCCCACCATACAATGAAGCGAGGGGGGCCATACAAATGTTATACATATTATTATTTATTCTTTGCATTTTATTATTTGTCTTTGGAATGACCATTATTAGATTTGCGCTGTTTAATTTATCAGCAAATAAATTAAAGGGCTGGCTGATTAA
This sequence comes from Neobacillus sp. C211, assembly GCF_051842875.1. Taxonomy (NCBI): domain Bacteria; kingdom Bacillati; phylum Bacillota; class Bacilli; order Caryophanales; family Bacillaceae; genus Neobacillus; species Neobacillus sp. C211. The sequence goes on along the minus strand of NZ_JBPXRO010000025.1, from coordinate 24,467 downwards.
ACTTACTAGTACTCCCTTAAAAGGGATGCTAACAGGGACATTTATTACAGCATTATTACAAAGCAGCACTGCCGTAATGGTGATTACAATTGGATTAATTTCAGCAAAGATCATGACGTTCCCTCAGTCGATTGGGATTATTCTAGGGACAAATATTGGAACTACCTTTAAAACAGAATTAATTACATTTAATATTGATAAAGTCCTCGTTCCACTCGCTATTTGTGGAGCCCTTCTTATATTATTTAAAAATAAAAAAGCGAGAAGTATCGGGATGCTGCTATTTGGAATATCCTCTGTTTTTGCAGCTATGAAAGGCTTCGAAATGCTTGCTGTCCCGTTAACATCGATGAATATGATCAATAATTTTATCCTTTCCATAAATGATCAGATTCTTTTAAGCCTGTTAACTGGTACCATAATGACAGCTATTATTCAATCGAGTACGGCGATGACTGGAATTGCAATGAGTTTCCTAACAGCTGGGCTCTTGCAGCTTGATGCAGGTATTGCTATTGTCCTCGGGGCGAATATTGGGACATGTATTACCGCCCTTGTTGCTTCGATTGGCGGGGGAAAGGAATCGAGATTAGCTGCATTTGCCCACGTTTGGCTCAATGTATTTGGGGTATTGCTTTTTATCCCGCTCATCCCATCACTTACTGACAATGCCCCACTTCTTGCAGATACAAAAAATGTCCAATTAGCCCATATAAGTGTCATCTTTAATGTTGCCACTTCTTTATTGGTCTTACCTTTTGCAACGAGGTTTGGGAAAATGATTTTATTTTTACATGATAAAACACCTAAAAATCCAAGTACATAAAAATAAGACGGCTTTTTAGCCGTCTCAGATTGTCGAGAAAGGGTATTTTTCTCGGCAATTTTTTATTCTCAGCATTTAATTATTCATTGTACCTGCTAATGGGCCTGTTGATTTCCGCTCTAGGCACTTCGCTTTCCGCGGGCGGTCCGGGGAGCCTCCTCGGCGCTAGCGCCTGCGGGGTCTCCCCAGCCCCGTCCTCCCGCAGGAGTCTGCGTGCCTTCCGCGGAAATCAACAGGGAGGTAATCAACCTAAAGAATTGCAACACACTTTTTCTAGCCTTGCTAATTGTGTTGCAATCTTTTTCATATTTTGGCAGGCTGCCGTAAGGAGAGCCTGTTCGTTTGCTTTCTTCAATCCCCGTAACCGGCAATAGCGAAGCCCGTGCAGCTCTTTTGAGTCTGCGAAGCTTCGCTCAATTTTTTCCTTTCTAAATTTATAAAGCATTTTTCCAGATTTAGATAAGCGATTTTCCCTTACCCTTTCCTTGTGCTCTTCCCAAACATGACGTGTCACTACTTTTACCTTATTTTTGGAGCGTGTACATTGGGAAAGAAGTGGGCAGTTTTCACATTTCTTCGAATCAGACTTATATTCTTTATAACCCTCACGGTTTGTTGTACTGTAGGGTAATTCTTGATTATTAGGACAAACGTATAGATCTCGTTCTTTATCATATGTAAATTTCCATTTTGGGAATAAACCAGTAGTAGGATGAAATCTTCTATGGGCAATTACTCCAAAGATATTTCGGTCAGATAATCCCTTACAAATCGGGTTCGTGAGATAACCGGAATCAAGTGCCACAGCTTCTACCTTAAATCCAAATCGTTGGACCTGACGGTCCAACCGGCTTAGGTAAGGAACAGAATCATGAACATTTCCAGGAGTAACATATACATCGGTAATAATGTTAAATTTCATATCAGTAGTCCGGTGATCGAGATAACAAAACATTTCCTGCTTATTTTCACGAGACATAAATCCACATTCAGGATCAGTGGTACTAACCCGAATTTCTTTAGTTTCCTTCACTTCTTCCCTTTCCTTTAACTGCTTTTTTCCGTGAGCTAATCTGTCCTCTTCTACGGCTTTATTCAATTCATCAAAATATTCACGAGTCTCTACTTCAATTTCTTGTTTTGTGAATTTATGTTTATTAGCGTTAGCCTTTAAATGAGTAGAATCCGAAAATAAGACACGACCACCTACCATTTTGTGATTCATTGCCTGGAGAACAATCTCATCAAATATTTCCTGAAAGATATCGGTACCTTTAAAACGATGTTGGCGATTCCAACTAATCGTTGAGTGGTGTGGAACAGGATCCTTAAATTTCAGGCCTAAAAACCAGCGGTAGGCAACATTCATTTCAATTTCTCTTTGTAATTGTCGCTCGGATCGGATGCCATATATATAACCAATAAACATCATTTTAAATAGAATAGTGGGATCGGAAGGGCGTCCGTTATCATCACTATAATAAGGACGTACCTTTTCAAGAAGGAATGAAAGATCAATCTATTTATCGATTAAACGAAGAAGGTGATTGTCAGGAACCAATTCATCAATAGAAACAAATTCATATTCACTTTGGGTAGATACTCTTGGTTTAAACATAGATTTCACCACTTAATTTTTTATTGTTTGGTTGTGTTAAGAGCAGTGTATTATTGATTTTACAGCTCTGTTGATTTGCGCGGAAGGCACGCAGACTCCTGCGGGAGTACGGGGCAGGGGAGACCCCGCAGGCGCTTCAGCGCCGAGGAGGCTCCCCGGCACGCCCGCGGAAAGCGAAGTGCCTGGAGCACAAATCAACAGACATGTTGCAAAGCCTATATATTAATAATATTATAATAAATTAACGCGGTGAATGGTTAAAGTTATTGTAGAAAATAAGAGGCTGTCGAAAGTTTCTCGACAGCCTGAGACGGCTTTTTAGCCGTCTCATACTGGATTTACTGGATATTTATTGGAATTTACATCATCTTAATAATCTGAAGTAGCAGTTTTTCCGTTGACAATGGCGATACTTGAACTGGCTCCAATCCTTGTCGCTCCAGCCTCAATCATTTTTTGGACATCTTCCGTACTTCTAACTCCACCTGAGGCTTTAACACCCAAATCTGGACCGACAGTTTTCCTCATTAAGGCGATGTCTTCCGCTGTCGCTCCTCCAGTTGAAAATCCGGTGGAAGTTTTCACAAAATCTGCTCCTGCTTTAACAGAAAGTTCACAGGCGCGAATCTTTTCTTCATTTGATAACAGACTTGTTTCTATAATAACCTTTGTATGTGCTTTGCCCTTTGCAGCCTCAACCACCGCCCGAATATCTTTTTCCACCAACTCATCGTTATGATCCTTTAATGCCCCTATATTTATGACCATATCCACTTCTTCTGCACCATTTTCTATAGCGTTTTTTGTTTCAAACGCTTTAGTTTCAGAAGTAGTCGCTCCTAACGGGAATCCAATTACGGTACAAACCATTACACCACTGCCTTGTAGCAGTTCTTTTGCTGTGCCTACCCATGTTGGATTTACACACACCGAAGCAAATTTATATTCCTTCGCCTCTTGGCATAAAGATACAATTTGCTGTCTCGTTGCTTCCGGCTTCAGTAGGGTGTGGTCAATCATTGCAGCAATATTTGTAGTAGCCATTACCATGCTCCCTTCGATGTCCATTCGAATAAATAAAACGCTCCAAAGTAGATTAGAATGAAATTTGCGGCTGAAAATAGTTTAACCTAAATACCACAAAAAAAAAGGACCTAAATGGTCCTTATATGGCAGCTTCTTCTTCTATTAACAAATCTGTTTTTGAGACGGAATCCTCAATAACTTTCACAAATTGTCCCTGGTTGTATGGGTAGCCTGCTTTGGTAATCTTTACTTTAATAATTTTACCAATCATATCTTCTGTCCCTGAGAAAACAACTTTCATGTAATTATCAGTATATCCGATTAGGAAACCAGAATTAGCTTCATCCTTAGATACCTCTTCAGGGATCACTTCTACCACTTCATCCTCAAATTGTGAGGCATATTCCTTTGCCAGCTGATCTGAAAGGGAAATTAAGCGGTGAACTCGTTCATTTTTTACTTCTTCATCGACTTGATCTTCCATGCGGGCTGCTGGTGTTCCTGTACGTTTTGAGTACGGGAATACGTGAAGTTCAGAAAATTTATGGTCATTAATAAAATTAAAAGTTTCCATAAACTCTTTTTCTGTTTCACCTGGGAAACCTACAATTACATCGGAGGTTACTGCTAATCTCGGAAGAACTTCCTTAAGCCGATCCAATCTTTCTCCAAAGAACTCCATCGTATATTTGCGTCGCATTCTTTTTAGAACAGAATTGGAACCAGATTGCAACGGAATATGCAAATGACTGACAATAATAGTTGAATGTTTAATTACTTCAATCACTTCATCCGTAATCTGACTTGCTTCAATGGATGAAATACGTAATCGTTTTAGCCCTATGACTGTTTCCAAGTCACGAAGTAATTGTGCCAGATTGTAATCCTTCATGTCTTCTCCATAACCGCCAGTGTGAATACCAGTCAGAACAATCTCTTGGTAACCAGCATCAACTAATTGTTGGGCTTGACGGATAACTTCCTTGGGATCACGAGATCTCATTAAGCCGCGTGCCCATGGAATAATACAGAAGGTACAGAAATTGTTACAACCTTCTTGGATTTTTAAAGAGGCACGTGTCCGGTCGGTAAAGGACGGGACATCAAGTTCTTCATAGATACGACTTTTCATGATATTGCCTACACCATTAATCGGCTGGCGTTCAAGCTTATATTGCTCAATATATTCCAGCATTTTAATCCGGTCCTGCGTTCCGACCACAACATCCACACCAGGAATTGCCATAATTTCTGCAGGTGATGTTTGCGCATAACAACCTGTTACACAAATTACCGCATCCGGGTTTTTCCTGACTGCGCGACGAATGACCTGTCGGCTTTTTTTGTCGCCGGTATTTGTCACGGTACATGTATTAATAATATAAACGTCCGAAATTGATTCAAAATCAACTCGCTCGTAGCCTTCTTGTTTAAATAATTGCCAAATAGCTTCAGTTTCATAGTGATTAACTTTGCATCCTAATGTATGAAACGCAACTGTTGCCATTATTTTCACCTCATTAATTCAAAATGATAGGAAATAGCCGCTAATGTATATAATGGAGCGGTTTCCGTTCGTAGTATTCTTGGGCCTAACCCACAAACTGCAAAATCGTTATTCTTTAATTGCTGTACTTCTGCATCAGATAAGCCGCCTTCTGGTCCAAAAACCAAAAGAAGAGAATTACCTTTGCTCATTTTATTGAGGGTAGACGCAAAAACGGATGTTTCGCCATTTCTACTCTCTTCTTCAAAAGCAACCAATTTATAATCAAAGTCTATGCTTTTTGAAATCAATTCTTTAAAGCTAATCGCACTACTAACTTCCGGTAAAAAGGCACGGTGGGATTGCTCCGCAGCTTCTTTTGCTATTTTTTGCCATCTGTCTATTTTTTTCGCTGCTTTTTTTTCGTCCCATTTTACAACTGAACGAGCCGCTGAGAATGGGAGAAACTGATGTGCACCCAGTTCTGTTCCTTTTTGAATGATCCATTCCAGCTTGTCTCCCTTAGGTAGTCCGCTAGCAATCGTTATTGAAATCGGAAGCTCGGAGCCGATATCCTTCCATTGTACAACGTCTGCAACAACACTTGTATCGGTAATTTCTGCAAGGGCACACACAGCTTGCTTCCCCTCTGGGTCAACACAAATAATCTGATCACCGAGTTGCATGCGCATAACCTTGACGATATGATGGCGGTCCTCTTCATCAATCAAAAAACGATTACCATTTGCTCGTTGTTTAACAAAGTATCGTTGCAAACTTCCTGCACCCTCTCTAAACATTTACAATTTATTTTACAAAAGAAAATCTTCATTTAAAAGTATAGCATGAAAAAAAGGGGTAAGTATCACCCCTTTTTTCAACCATTATAACCTTTTGGCAATGATTGCAACCCAATCTTCCATCAAAATCGTTTCGATAATTTCAAAACCAGCCGCTACCAATGAATCTTTAACCTGATCTTTTTTCTGATTGATAATTCCCGAGGTAATAAAAGATCCGCCAGGTTTGACAACCTTCGCAGCATCCTCAGTAAACCGCAGAATTACTTCAGCTAGTATATTAGCAACCACTACATCAGCAGAATTTTCTTCCACGCCATCGAGCAGATTATTTTGTGCTGTTGTTGCACGATCACTCACTTTATTGAGTTTAATGTTCACTCTAGCAGTTGTTACCGCTACCTCATCAAGGTCAAAGGCACGGACATCTTCGGCACCAAGCATTGCTGCTGCAATACTTAATACTCCCGAACCTGTTCCCACATCAATAACCCGGTCACCAGGACGAACCGTTCTTTCAAGTGCTTGAATACACAAGACAGTTGTCGGATGTGTACCTGTTCCAAATGCCATTCCTGGATCTAATTCAATAATTAATTCATCACTGCTGACCGGAGTATAAATCTCCCAAGTCGGAACAATTGTAAACTTTTCAGAAATTTTCACAGGATGATAATATTTTTTCCATGCTGTTGCCCATTCTTCTTCATTTACTTCACTTATGGTTACTTTATTTTTACCGATATCGATATTGTGAATAATTAAATTATTAATTGATTCTTTAATCGCATCCACCGTTTCGCCTAAAAAGCTGTTAACCGGAAGATAAGCCTTTAATATTACGCCTTCTTCTGGATAATCATCGGGATTGAGTTGATAGATTTCACCAAATTGATCTTCTCTTTCTTTCGTCAGTTCAAATGGATCTTCAATGACAACACCGCTCGCCCCAGCTTCATGCAAAATATGAGAAATAGGTTCAATCGCCTCATTTGTTGTGTGAATACTGATTTCGGACCATTTCACATCTACCAACTCCAATCCTTACTCGCTTTTAAAGGCTCGTTTTACTTTTGAGAAAAAACTTTCTTCGTGTTCACCAATGGGAGAAGAGCCACTAAGATCTGCGAATTCTTTTAAAAGTTGCTTTTGTTTATCTGTTAGTTTTGTTGGAGTAATGATTCGAACTAGAATATATTGATCTCCAACACCGTATCCGCGGACGTTAGGAACACCTTTTCCTTTTAATCGGAATTTTTTTCCCGTTTGCGTCCCAGCAGGAATTTTCAACTTTACTTTCCCGTGCAATGTAGGTACTTCAATCTCATCACCCAAGGATGCTTGAACAAAAGTGATTGGCATTTCACAATATATATCATCGCCATCTCTTTCAAAAAACTCATGCTGTCTCACATGGAAAACAACATAAAGATCTCCAGCTGGCCCACCGTTAATCCCGGCTTCTCCTTGACCTGACATGCGAAGCTGCTGTCCATCATCAATACCCGCAGGTATTTTAACATGAATTTTCTTGCGCTTTTGTACTTTTCCTTTACCACCGCATGTAGAGCACTTATGTTTAATTTCTTTCCCGGTACCATTACAGTGATTACATGTACGACGATTTACAATTCTGCCGAATGGAGTGTTTTGCTCCACATTTAACTGCCCGGTTCCATGACAGTGCTGGCAAGTTTCTGGTTTGGTTCCAGGCTTTGCCCCAGACCCACTGCATGTACCACAAGTTTCTTCACGTGGAATTTCAATATCTGTTTCTTTTCCAAAGGCCGCTTCTTCAAAAGTTACGGTCATCGTGTACTGAAGGTCAGCACCTTGTCTTGGTGCGTTCGGATCACGTCTTCTTCCGCCTCCACCGCCGCCAAAAAAGGTATTAAAGATATCTTCAAACCCGCCAAAACCGCCGCCAAAATCTCCACCGCCGCCAAAGCCTTGGTTCGGATCCGTATGACCAAATTGATCATAATGTGCTTTTTTCTGATCATCGCTTAATATTTCATAAGCTTCAGTTATTTCCTTGAATTTATCCGCCGCATCTGCTTCTTTATTAATATCTGGATGATATTTTTTTGAAAGCTTTCGATAGGCCTTTTTTATTTCATCCTTTGAAGCACTTTTACTAATCCCAAGTACTTCATAGTAATCCCGTTTACTCATGATTACCCACTCCCGAATCTGTCACATAAAGATTATTCTATCATTTATACCAATGGTATTGCAATAAAAAAGCCAAAGCCCATAGTTCTGACTTTGACTTTTTACTGAGCTGTAAAAAACTCTTATTTGTCCTCTTTTACTTCTTCAAATTCTGCATCGACAACATCATCTTTACCGGCAGTATTTCCAGCCTCAGGGCCGCCCTGTTGTGCTTGCTGCGCAGCTGCTGCTTGCTCATAAAGCTTAACTGTCAAAGCTTGAACGATTTCTTGTAATGCATCCTTTTTCGCACGGATTTCAGTAAGATCGTTTTTCTCAATTGCTTCTTTTAATGCATCCTTCGCTTCATTTGCTTTCGCAACTTCCCCTGCATCTACCTTACCTTCAAGGTCTTTTAAGGTTTTTTCTGTTGTAAAGACAAGTTGGTCTGCTTCATTACGAAGTTCCACTTCTTCTTTGCGAAGCTTATCTGCATCTGCGTTTTCTTCTGCTTCACGGACCATTTTTTGGATTTCTTCGTCTGACAGTCCTGTTGAAGACTTAATGGTAATTTGTTGTTCTTTATTTGTACCAAGATCTTTCGCACGAACATTTACAATACCATTCTTATCAATATCAAAGTTTACTTCAATTTGTGGAATTCCACGTGGTGCTGGTGGAATATCTGATAATTGGAATCGTCCTAGAGTCTTGTTATTGGCCGCCATTGGACGTTCCCCTTGTAGAACATGGATGTCAACAGCTGTTTGGTTATCTGCAGCAGTTGAGAAAACCTGCGATTTAGATGTAGGGATTGTTGTATTACGATCAATTAACTTCGTAAAAACGCCGCCCATTGTTTCAATACCAAGGGATAATGGTGTAACGTCAAGCAATACAACGTCTTTTACATCACCAGTAATTACACCGCCTTGAATAGCAGCACCCATTGCTACAACTTCATCTGGGTTAACACCACGATGAGGCTCTTGTCCAGTTGCTTGTTTAATTGCTTCTTGAACAGCCGGAATACGTGTTGAACCACCAACCAGGATCACTTTATCAATTTCTGAAGGTGTTAAACCAGCATCGCTTAATGCTTGACGTGTTGGACCCATTGTCCGCTCTACAAGATGCGCAGATAATTCGTCAAATTTTGCTCTAGTCATCGTTACTTCTAGGTGAAGCGGGCCAGCTGGACCAGCAGTGATAAATGGTAGTGAAATTTGAGTAGAAGTCACACCAGATAAATCTTTTTTCGCCTTTTCAGCTGCATCTTTTAGGCGCTGTAACGCCATTTTATCTTGAGCTAGGTCAATCCCATTTTCTTTCTTGAATTGATCAACGAGGTAATCAATAACGACTTGGTCAAAGTCGTCCCCTCCAAGTCGATTATCACCGGCAGTTGACTTAACTTGGAATACACCATCGCCTAATTCAAGGATTGAAACGTCAAATGTTCCACCGCCAAGGTCATAAACAAGGATTGTTTGATCTTGATCCGTTTTGTCTAATCCATAGGCAAGAGCTGCTGCAGTTGGCTCGTTGATAATACGCTCTACTTCAAGACCAGCAATTTTCCCAGCATCCTTTGTTGCTTGGCGTTCTGCATCATTAAAGTACGCAGGAACTGTAATAACGGCCTTTGTAACTGGCTCGCCTAGATAATCTTCTGCATAAGATTTTAAATATTGAAGAATAATGGCAGACAGTTCTTGTGGTGTGTACTCTTTGCCTTCAATCTCCACTTTATAATTTGTGCCCATATGGCGTTTAATCGACATAATTGTATTTGGGTTTGTAATTGCTTGGCGTTTTGCTACTTCCCCAACTTGGCGTTCCCCATTTTTAAAAGCAATAACTGAAGGAGCCGTACGATTGCCTTCTGGATTTGGAATAACCTTAGGTTCGCCACCTTCAAGGACAGCCACACAAGAGTTGGTTGTACCAAGGTCAATACCGATAATTTTACTCATTTCCTTTTCCTCCTAAAAAAAATATGTAGTTTTATTGATTTACTTTCACCATTGCTGGGCGAATGACACGATCTTTTAACATATAACCTTTTTGAAATTCATCCGTCACAATGTTAGAGCCATAGTTCTCGTCTTCACCCTGCATTACAGCCTGATGCTGATGCGGATCAAACTCTTTGCCTACCGATTCAATAGGTTCAACACCTTCAATTTTCAAGGCATCCAGCAAACTACGGTAAACCATGTCCATCCCTTGCAGAAGTGTCTTTGTTTGTTCATTATCTGCTTCAACTTTCATTGCTCTTTCAAAGTTGTCTATTGCAGGCAGTAAATCTGTAATTAATTTTTGTGCTCTATATTTTTGGCTCGCTTCTAGATCTAATCTAGTACGCCTCCGGAAATTATCAAAGTCTGCTTGTAGTCGTAGATATCGATTATCTGCTTCCTCTAACTTTGCCTTCAGCAATTGAATTTCCTGTTCCTTTTCATCAACTGGAAGGACATCAACTTTTTCTGTTGTGCCATCCTCTTCAAAAATAGTCTCAACCGTTTTATCATCGGTAAGTTCAACATTATCATTATTTTCAATCTCAACTTCTTCATTTATCGTGTTATTATTCTCATTTGTCAACTTACTCACCTCCCTTAAAGCATTTGCACCCATTTATATTAAAATTCATATTCACAAGAAAGGGCATGAAAAATACGGCATTTCACCTAGGTGAAATAAACGGTTTTTCACCCTTACTCAATATTTCCAGTGCTATTTATTTTGATACAACTTTGTTAAAACAGCCGTTAAATCCTTACTAAAAAATTGTAATAAGCTAATGACTCGAGAATATTCCATTCTTGTAGGACCAAGGATGGCAATCGTTCCTAAATTTTCAGCCCCTGCTGAATAGGTAGCTGTGATTAGGCTGCAATTATCCATGACACTATTATTATTTTCTCTGCCAATTTTGACGTGAATACCTGCTGAATCATTTCTGATTAAGTTATAGATCCACTCTTCTTGGTCAATCATTGTTAGCAGGCTGCGCAGTTTTGCTACATCATGAAACTCCGGCTGGCTTAACATATTTGTTTTTCCACCAAAGAAAAGTTTTTCATTGCTAGGCATTTTTAATGAATCAGCGATCGTATGCAGCATTAAATCATAATTATGGATATGCTGCCTTAAGAGCATGGCAACTTCCTTATAAATTTTATCATTTAAGTCTTCAAGAGGAACTCCTGCTAAACGATCATTCAAGATATTTACTGTTTTTTCTAAATCACTTGCATCCACGGAGGGCGGTAAAGAAAAGGTCCTGTTTTCAACATGTCCCGTATCTGTTACAAAAATAGCCACCGCGGTTTCTTTATTTAATGGGATGATTTGAATTCTTTTCAACTTATTAATACTTACTGCAGGACCAAGGACAATCGATGTGTAATTGGTTAATTCCGATAATATTTTTGCTGACCTTTGAATAATTTTTTCGAACTCGAAAAGTTTCTCAGCAAAAATCGACTGAATAATGGATACATCATGCTGATTTAACACCTGTGGAGACAGGAGATGATCAACATAATACCGATAACCTTTTTCCGATGGGACACGCCCTGAAGAGGTATGTGTCTTTTCAATATATCCCAACTCTTCAAGGTCGGACATTTCATTGCGAATAGTTGCCGAACTAAAGGAAATTTCCTCTTTTTTCGACAAGCTTCTTGAGCCGACTGGTTGGGCAGATCGAATAAAGTCATCAACAATAACCTGAAGAATTAACAATTGACGATCTGTTAACAACATTCATCACCTCTGTTAGCACTCCTAGTTACCGAGTGCTAATTATATTAATAAATTATCAAAAAAGGGGGGATGGTGTCAATCAAAAAGAAACATAGACGAGCTGAAGTAAGACTGTTAATAAAATCCAATGGTTATCTTAAAAATGCCTGAAAAACTTCATTTCCTAACAACCGGCCCTTTTTTGTTAAAAATATATGATCTTTCCCCACTTCTAACCACTGTTTAGCAGTTAATTCCGCAATCTCTTTTTCGAATAACTGAAGTGGATCAACAGCAAACTTTTCAATAAAGTGACGGACCGATACCCCGGCTGTTTTGCGTAAACCTAAGAACATTTCTTCTTCCATTTGTTCTACTTTTGAGGTCTGATGTTCCTCAATAACAGGGAGTATACCACTATTAATTTGGTCCATATATCTTTTTAACGGGCCTGTATTTGAACGTCTTATCCCATTTAAATAACTATGTGCCCCTGCTCCAAACCCATAATAGGGTTCGTTGTTCCAATAGGTTAAGTTATGCCTGCTTTCAAAACCAGGTTTGGAGAAATTACTAATTTCATATTGGTTAAAGCCATGCTTTTCCATTTCTTCCATTAGTAATTCATACATGGCTGCTTCCACATCCTCACCAGGAGTTGGCAGCTTTCCTTTTTTCAGTAGGTTATAAAAGACCGTTTTCGGTTCAATGATTAAGGAATAGGCTGAGTAATGTGAGATATCAAGGGAAAAAGCTTCTGTTAACGACTCTTTAAAATCAGTTATCGTTTGTGACGGTAAACTGAAGATCAGATCGATGCTGATATTGTCAAAGCCTAAAGATTTTGCGTTATCAATTGTTTGATAAACATCTTTCGCTTTATGAACGCGACCGATTTTTTTTAGTAATTCCTCATTAAAGGTTTGCACACCAAGGGATAGGCGATTTACACCTGCATCTTTTAATATTCGTAATTTTTCTTTCGTTAAATCACCTGGGTTCGCTTCAAAGGTAAATTCCAACTGCTTGCTCTTGGGTAAATTCCTGTTAATACTCTCGCAAAAACGATCCAGTTGCTGCTCATTTAACGATGTCGGCGTACCTCCACCGACAAATATCGTTTGGAGATCACTTGTAGGAAAATGGTTAACCGTCATTTTCATTTCTTGATCAAGTGCATTTAAATAGTCATCTACCGGCTGTCCCTTAAGAAATACTTTATTAAAATCACAATAATGGCAAATATGTTCGCAGAAGGGGATATGGAGATAAGCAGATTTAATCATTTCTTTCACTTCCTCTGTTCTTGTAACAAAAAGAGGCTAGAATTCGCCCGAAAAAATGGCTTGTCCTAACCTCCCGCTAGTTTATTTTTTTGTGTTGTTATCATCCATTTTTAAGACAGCCATGAATGCTTCTTGTGGTACTTCAACGGATCCAACTTGTTTCATCCGCTTCTTACCTTCTTTTTGCTTTTCTAACAATTTACGTTTACGAGAGATATCTCCACCATAACATTTTGCTAATACGTTTTTACGCATGGCTTTAATTGTGGAACGAGCAACAATTTTTTGACCAATTGCAGCCTGAATAGGAACCTCAAACTGTTGTCTTGGAATAAGTTCTTTCAGCTTTTCGACGATGATTTTTCCGCGTTCATACGCAAAATCTTTATGGACAATAAAGCTGAGTGCATCGACCTTTTCAGCATTTAACAATATGTCCATTTTAACCAGACTCGAAGGCTTATAACCAATTAGTTCGTAATCAAAAGATGCATATCCTCTTGTGCTTGATTTTAATTGATCAAAGAAATCATAAACAATTTCCGCTAATGGCATCTCGTAGATGATACTCACCCTATTTTCAGCCAGGTATTCCATCGTAACAAAAATCCCGCGTTTAAGTTGGCAAAGTTCCATAATAGTTCCTACATAATCATTCGGAGCCATCATTGTTGCTTTTACATATGGCTCTTCCACACGGTCTATTTTTTGTGGATCTGGTAAATCCGATGGATTATCCACCTTTATTTCAGAACCATCTGTCATGTGAACGTGATAGATAACACTTGGTGCAGTCGTAATTAGGTCGATTTTGAATTCACGCTCAATCCGTTCTTGAATGATTTCCATATGAAGAAGTCCTAAAAATCCACAACGGAAACCGAATCCAAGAGCCTGCGATGTTTCAGGTTCAAATTGAAGTGATGAATCATTTAACTGCAGCTTTTCAAGCGCTTCACGCAGGTCATTAAATTTCGCTGTATCAATTGGATATAACCCGCAATAAACCATTGGGTTGAGTTTGCGGTAACCAGGAAGGGCTTCTGTTGCCCCATTTTTCGCATTTGTAATCGTATCACCGACACGAGTATCGCCGACATTTTTAATCGATGCAGATAAAAAGCCAACATCTCCGACAGTTAACTCATCAAGCAACGTCGCTTTTGGTGTAAATACACCTACCTCATTCACTTCAAATTCTTTCCCAGTAGCCATCATTCTTACTTTGTCGCCAACTTTAACAGTTCCTTCGACAACACGGATGTAGGCAACAACACCACGATAGGCATCATAGAGGGAATCGAAAATCAGCGCTTTTAATGGTGCTTCCGGATCTCCGGTTGGTGCAGGAACTTTTTGTACAACCTGTTCTAGGATTTCTTCGATCCCGATACCAGCTTTTGCTGAAGCTAATACAGCTTCTGAAGCATCCAAGCCGATGACTTCCTCAATTTCACCGCGGACCCGTTCAGGGTCAGCACTAGGTAAGTCGATTTTATTGATGACTGGTAATATTTCAAGGTCATTATCAAGGGCAAGGTAAACGTTCGCTAGTGTCTGTGCTTCAATTCCTTGTGCAGCGTCAACGACTAAAACAGCCCCTTCACAGGCTGCAAGACTCCTTGATACCTCATACGTAAAATCGACATGTCCCGGTGTATCAATTAAATGGAAAATATATTCTTCCCCATCTTTAGCTTTGTATTTTAACTGGACGGCATTTAACTTAATGGTAATCCCGCGTTCTCTTTCAAGGTCCATTGAATCTAATAGCTGGTCTTTCATTTCCCGAGAGGTTAAGGCATTGGTTTTTTCCAAAATACGGTCAGCCAATGTTGATTTCCCATGATCGATATGGGCAATAATCGAGAAATTTCTAATTTTTGATTGTCGTTTAAGTCTTTCATTATTGTTCACGGTATTTCACTCCTACTATACTCGCACATATACACTATTTTGAATTATATCAATAGGATTAACAAGATTCAATGGAAACTCTAATAAGATTATTTCCTGAAATAAAATAGCGGCACCCAAAAGGTGCCACTTACACGTTTTAATCAGCTATGAGATCAACTATTTTTTCGGAGGCACCTGATATCCCTTCAGACATCTTCTTTCCCATTGAAGAGAAAAAATTATAAGCACTTATTTCTTCGAGTTTCTTCTTCTTTGCCTCAAGATCATGGCTTGAGATATCATTCCCCAGAAAGGTAGCTCTTAGGTCATTGTCCGTTTCATTTAAACTGACAGCATTTTGAAAATTGGGATCATCATAGCCTTTCATTTTATGAATACCATCATTTGCTAATTGCATTCCTACTAAAACAGAGATTAACATGAGAGCGCTTAAGCATAAGCTTTTTAACATGAACATCTTCATAAAAAATGCTCCCTTACATCTATTGTTTATTGGTTGATTGCTCAACATCCTTGTTAACTTTTTCAGCCTGCCAGTAAAATTCACTAAATACATCCGCAAGAGCGTCAGCTGACCGATTTAATTCTTCAAACGTATTATCCACTCCGCCAAATTCAATTAAGATTGCATTATTGGAAAGGTTTTGGTTGTAGATACTATTAGACCCAGCTTCATTTTTAATGATTACTCCCCTACTTAAACCCTTATATTTTTTTTGCAGTTGATTGTGGAGTTCTGTTGCTAGTTTTGCATTCTTTTCATAATTTGGGTTTTTGCCACCGATTACAAACGCAAGCTTTGCAAAGGACTTTCCATTAATGCTAACTGTTGTTTGGTTCTTGCGGCGTGAATCTCTATGAATATCAATAAAATAATCTAAATCACGGTTTGATGCCATGGCTGCTTGAACAACCGGGCGAGATTCCTGGTACGATTTTGGGTAACCTAAACCTTTTTTATTTAAGTTCGCCTGGATATCAGTTTTATCAATAAAAGTACCGATTCCTCGATCCTCTAAGCTCGTTTTTAATTGATCGCCAATTTTGGTGACGTTAATTTGTGAATGGTAAGCTTTATCAGGATCTGTCACACCTTTGAGATAGGGTAAATAAGATTCCCGCGTATGTGTAAAATAAACATATACAACCTTATGATTCCCTGTTGTTTGTCCCGGTGTTGAAGGGGGCTTTTCACCTGATGGCTTCTCGATACCTTCTAAATTTTGCAAAGCAGCCTCCCTCTCTGCTTTCATAATTTTGATAGGAGGTGCAGATTCAATTGGCATATTAGTATAATTAGTACCCTCACCAGCCACAAGAATTTTCCCATCAAATTGAAAGAATCCGGGAAGCTCTCTGCCAAGCAAGCTTCGAGGATCATTTAAATTTATATTGCTTGATAGCTTAAATACCAAGTTGGTTAATTTAGGAGTTGACGTCCAATCTTGTCCAACTGATAAAAAATGATGGTTTTCCCAGCCCATTAATTGATAAAGCAGCGCTCCATTCACGTTGGTTGCAGCCTGATTTACTGAAGATGACATAGGCCGATATTGTGGCTTTAACGAGGTTAATAATCCACTAATAGAGAAAATCATTATCATAAATATTAACAGTAATCCAGCGGCTTTTAGTAAACTTGATCCTTGTACCATAACAAACGTTCCTGAATTTCTAGCTTTCATGGTTCCACCTCGCAAATCGGATTCTAGTAAATCTTATGAAGATACTAGAATCGATAGAACCACTAGTTATATTTTGGAGGCACTTCCTGTAAAACATAGATTTCGAAAGTACCTCTTAAAATTCTTCTATTTTGTATAAAATCCAGCGTTCTCTTGGTCCACTGCACTATGAAGCGAGGAATTCAATCCGTTCGCAATCAAATTTGCCATATCTTCAATAAAAACGTCTACTTCCTTTGGAGTGACCATTAAATTATGTCCGATCGGAGATAACACCTCATAAATTAATTTTCTTTTTTCATCATCCTCTAGTGTACCAATCATCCCAAGAAACGTCTTACGGTGCTTTTCCTCAGGTAAATCCTCTTCGGTCAATTTTCGCTTTTCTCCGAAACTCATTCCTGCTGGTGCAAGTGCCCTCGAAGGCCGATTTCCTTCACGAAGTTCTTTCCCAAAATGCTTGAGAATAAAATCAATCGTATCACTTGTAATGGAGACGGCATCGACAACGGTCGGAACTCCAATCGCAATGACAGGAATACCCAAGGTTTCCTTACTCAGTTCTTTTCTTTTATTACCAACACCAGAACCAGGATGAATGCCTGTATCAGAGATTTGGATCGTCGAATTCACTCTTTCAATCGATCGAGATGCTAGTGCATCAATGGCAATCACAAAATCAGGTTTTGTTTTTTCAACAACTCCAAAAATGATATCACTTGTCTCAATCCCGGTTAAACCCATAACACCAGGTGAAAGTGCACTTACGGATCGATAGCCTTCTTCGACATTTTCCGGCTGAAGCTGAAAAAGGTGACGCGTAACCAACAAGTTTTCACAAACCATGGGCCCAAGTGCGTCGGGGGTTACATTCCAATTTCCGAGCCCAACAACAAGACATGAATCCGTCTTTTTAATCCCAGTTCCCTCCAAAAAGTAAGCAAACTCTCTAGCGAAAATTTCTTCCACCTTTTGCTGTATCTCTGTATTTTGCTGACGAATCCCTTGTACTTCCACCGTTAAATATCTACCAGCTTTTTTGCCCAGCTGTTGTTCACCCTGTTTGGTCACTTCAACTAATGAAATCTTTATGTCATCAACATCTTTTTCCTTAATAATCACGCCTTCAATCTGTGAAAGATCCTTCTCTTGCCCAACAGTTCCTTTCTGCTGTGTAAGGACCATTTCCCTTGCTTCAATTGCCAAATCCGTTCGAACAGAGTACTGACTTAAGTCAATCGACTCACCCATTATTATTCACTCCCATCAAAATTTTCCTAAAATCTAGAAACTATTCCCTATTTTTGCCCTTTCCGGCATAAAACATGCAAATGATATTCTTCTTCGTAGAAACAAGTATTGCATTATAGGCTTCCATTTGATAAAATATTTCATGTTCTGAATTATTTTTTATGAATGTTAAGTCGAGTTCATATAGTGTCTCGATTCTTTGTAGGAGGTGAAAGTAATGCCTAATATTAAATCTGCTATTAAGCGTGTAAAAACAAGCGAAGCTCGTAATGCTCAAAATACAACTGCGAAATCTGCAATGCGTACTGCTGTTAAGAAAGTAGAAGCTGCTATTTCTACTAACGACGGTGCTGCTGCTAAAGAAGTATTTGCAACTGCTGCTAGTAAATTAGACAAGGCTGCTGCAAAAGGTCTTATCCACAAAAATGCTGCTGCTCGTAAAAAATCCCGTCTAATGAAAAAAACTAACGCTCTATAATTGAGCGTAAAAAAACGATTCCCTTGAACAGGAATCGTTTTTTTATTTCTTCAAATGAAATAGAAACATCTCAATCAATAAAGATTTATTCATGCCTCCTGTTTTCATTTGGTAATCCGCTTCAGCAAGGAGGTCAATTATATTAGCCAATTCTTCATCTGTAAATTTAGGAGCTTGACCGAGAGCAAGTTTGACTCGGAATGGGTGTGTTTTCAAGAAACCTGATATTTGCTGCTGTCCATATCCTCTTCTCGAGAGCTCCTTCACTTGATAAATTAACCTAAATTGTCCTGCCAACAATGCCAGAATCTTAATCGGCTCTTCATTTTGTTTTAACAAATCATAATAAATTCTTAAGGCTTCATCGAGTTTTCGCTGAACCACTTTTTCAATGAGCGTAAAAATATTTTGCTCAAGTGAACGAGCAACTAATTTTTCCACTAGGCTGACATCAATTCTTTTTTCATCTGCAGCGTATAATGCTAATTTGTCCACTTCACTTGTAATCATAAACATATTTGTTCCAACCAATGCGAGCAATTGTTCAATAGCATCAGGTTCAAATTCAATCCCACTTCTTTTCGCCCTGCTCTTTACCCAGTTTCGTAAATCATGTTCATTTAACTTTTTGGCTTCGACTATTTCAGCATTTCTTTTTAATTCTTTCGTTATTTTTTTCCGTTCATCCAATTTTTCATATGGTGCCGAAATAACTAATACTGAGTAGGGTGCCGGCTCTTTTAAATACATTTCGAACCTAGATAAATTATGATCAATCTTTTCTTTTGATTTTTCTGCCGTTAAAAAAACAGGATTATGTAAAAAGATAACTTTTCTTTCTCCTAAAAAAGGAAAGGTTTCAGCATCTTCGATTGCAACCTCAATTGGCGTTTCCTCTAAATCATAGCTTGCAAAATTAAAATCCTTTTCTTCTTCGTTTAAAATATGGTTAAGTAATAATTGCTTTGTTTCATTTATTAAGAATGTCTCTGTTCCAAATAATAAATAAATAGGAGCAATTTCCTTTTGTTTAATTTTTCTCCAAATATCCACTACCATTTGTCAGCGCTCCCCTTCTCCCACTCATATATATGGTAAAGAAGCTTGGACAATTTGACAAGCATTTAAAGGGAATTAGCACTTATCAATAAGTGCTAATTCCCAATCTATAATGAACGCCTGCAATAGAAGCCCTAGGATATTCTATTGTCTGGCGGAGTTCCTTGTGTAAGTTTAGTGTAGCCTTTTATCAGTCTCACTATTTTGACAACTCTTGTCAGTTAAGGAAAGCATTTTGATGTACGCTGGATTTTTTCTTGAGAATGACTTATACTATATGTGAAATAGGAGGGGTAGACTGTGAATGAATTTGAAAAAGATGTGCAAAGTAAACGAAACGACGCGATTGATTCTGGGGTAGGATTTGGGGTTTCCTTTGGTTTTTTTGCCATAATGTTTATTGTTGCTACAGTCATTAAAGTAATCGGTTCATAATGAATGGCTACATATGGGTAATATAGGAGACTGCATTCGTGCAGTCTTTTTTAATTTTTCTTGAGATGCTTTATCCTATGGTAAATAGGGAGAAATGGTTCCTTTTCCTTGATAAAATTTATAGGTTATTGCTCCTTGCTGATCGGTTCGAAAAATAACTGTATTTGTTTTTCTTAATCGGTTAAGCACTTCTGAATGTGGGTGGCCAAAACGATTTTTTTCACCGACCGAAATTAATGCTATTCTTGGGTTAATTTGATTAATAAAAGATTCTGCACTTGATGTTTTACTCCCATGATGACCAGCTTTTAAAACATCAACCTTTAAGTTAGGATATTTTTTTATGATTTTCTCTTCCCCTTCTTGATCAAGATCTCCGCCGAAAAACCAACTAACTCCCCCTAATTGAGCAATAAAGGCAAGGGAGCCGCTGTTTCTTTCACCAGCAAAATTCTTTTCAGGTGAAAGGATATAAAATTCATTTTCCCCGCTAATCCACTTGTCTCCTTCTGACACTTTTATGACAGCAATGTTTTTCTTTTTCGCCTCCTCCAAAATGGCAAGTTCAGTAGTTGATGGCTCGACTACTGAAGGCATTAAGATTTGATTTACTTCAAGCTCTTTTAATATCGAGAATGCCCCCCCAATATGGTCCATATCCCCATGAGTTAAGATTAGTTTGTCAATCTTGGTAATACCTTGTCCTTTTAAAAAGGGAACCACTACATCCCTTCCTACCTCAAAGGCACTAGCTCGTTCCCTCCACTTTTCTTCTGTATAATTCATTGTTCCGCCTGTATCAATGAGATAGGTTCCTTCACCATGTGCAAGGTGAATCAAAATACTATCCCCTTGGCCAACATCAATCATGGTCACTTCACCATATGGATATAACCAGTTCCAGCCTTGTTGAAAAATAATCAGCACAGCACTCAATACGATTAGATGGACCTTCCTTTTCGGATATGCTTTAGTTTCCCAAATAAAAAAAATCAAAAGCAGGATAAAAATATACATAATGAGTAAAAACCAATTTGGTCTTCCAGGGATAAAGCGGAAGAAGGTAAAATCAGCAAGATATTCTATAAGATAATTGGAGAGGCTAATGATTGTTCTGAAAATACTAATAAGTATAAGCGGAGTTTTTCCGAACATAAACTGAATGATAAACAAAAGGTACAATCCTGGGAGGTATACAAATGAAAAAAGAGGAATATAGACCATATTGGCGATGATACCTATCATTGAAACCTCAAAGTAATGATACAGTAAGAACGGGAGTGCAGCTAATTGAGCAACTAACGAAGTCGCAAGCATACGCGTTATGGTCTTTTCATAGCCTTGCAAAATATATGGAGCAGACAAAATGATCACCAAACTCACTGAGAATGAGAGTTGAAAGCCAGCATCAAAAATCACCATTGGGTTAAAAAATAAATAGAAAACAAATGCCATGCTTATAGCATCCAGGGGAAAAAGCCTCACGCGAGCTCTTAACTTTACAGTGAGTAACACGAGGAAAATCATCATCGCTGAGCGAATAACAGATGGTGAACCGCCTGTCAGAATGACATAAATCGGCAGGATGATGAGAAGAAAATTGATCATATACTGTCTCGTTAGTCCGAATCGAATGCCGATATAAAAAACCATCGCAATTAATAACGAAACATGGAGTCCAGAAATGGCGAGCAAATGAACAATACCGGTTTTTTGGTACGCAGTTAAAACTTCCGGGTCAAACAAATTTCTGTCACCAAATAGTAAGGCGGCGGAAAGCGAAGCAATTTCTATCGGAAAATGTGACTCAAGATAATTAATACCAGAATATCGAAGTTGTTTTATCAATTCCAATGGAGAAGGTTTCATCGGAGAGCAAGTTTGCAATGGGTTTTCTTGTATCTCGATGATCCAATAAATGTTCTTCCTAGATAAATACATTCGGTAATTAAAAGCATTGGGGTTTTTGGCAATCGCCGGTTTTTCCAGAGTGCCTGACACCCTGCATAAACAATGATAAAAGGTTTTCGTCTTTAATAGATCTTTTTCTTTTTCTGATTGGATTTTGTAGCGGATGAGGAGTTTTTCCTTGTACCGTGCATCAGCAGCCTGCACTTGTAATAAGTCACCATCAATTTTTGGGTCCTCGGTATATTGAAGATTAAAGGTGGTAGTGGATGGGGGGATGACTGTTTTATTGGTTGAGACTGCGTGTTGACCGATAAACAAGAAGGTCAAAAAACACACAGCTACCAGCCCAAGTTGAAATTTCATAAATCGTTTGTATTTATAAAGAAGATAAAGATACAGCGTTTGTAATAAGAAAAAAGGAAGAAATATTAATTGAACACATAACAAACCAAATAAAGCTGCAATTGTAAAATAAATATATTTTCCATTCATTTGACTTCTCCATTTAGGTATTTTCATTACAAAATACGGAAGAGCCGGAAATAACCGGCATCAATCCGTAGAATTATTGACTAACCTTCCGTAAATCAATTACTGACTCATGCAGCTCTACCTTCTCAATGGTAACATTTGCCTGCTGGAAAAGTTCAATTGCATACGGGTGATTTTTATAATCCTCCGCGTAATAAACGGTTTTAATACCCGCTTGGATAATCGCTTTACAGCATTGTAAGCAGGGGAAATGGGTGACATAAATTTCAGCTTCTGCTGTCGGGACACCAAATTTAGCACATTGAAGCAGCGCATTCATTTCAGCGTGTATGGTTCTGACACAGTGATTGTCAATCACGAAGCAACCTTCATCAATACAATGGTCTCCACCAGCTATTGATCCATTATAGCCACCAGCAATAATTCGTTTATCCCTTACAATTGTAGCTCCCACTGTCAGCCTAGTACATGTGCTTCTTAGTGCGAGCAAATGGCTTTGTGCCATAAAATATTGATCCCATGAGATTCGTTCCACTTCTCCCACTCCCTTTTATGTTCTTCCACTTAAGTTTAATAGTGATTGTCCCTTTAGGTCAATTAGAGATTTACTATATAGCAAGTAAATCTTTAAATTTTTCGAATGTTTTTTCCCCAATACCGCTTATATTTTTCAAGTCTTCAATCGCTTTGAAAGGGCCATTTGTATTCCTATATTCAATAATGGCAGCCGCTTTGGCTGGACCAATGCCAGGGAGATTTTGCAATTCAGTTTCATCGGCCTTATTTATATTAATTTTTGATTCTTTTTGATTACCGCTGGTAGTAATTTGGCTGCCGCCTATGGGTGCAGAAGGGAGTCCTTCCTCTCCCTTAGCAGGGATGTAAATGATCATTTCATCTTGGACATGCTCGGCAAAATTCACCTGACCTTGGTCGGCCTTGTCCGTTAAACCACCCGCTCGACTGATAACATCAATAACCCTCTCACTTGTATTTGCTTGGTATACTCCTGGAAGTTTGATTTGTCCCTTGACATCTACCATTATTTTCTCTGGCAATTCCGGAAGATTTGCAGGTTTCGTCTTTTCTGTTTCCTTCTCTTCCCCTTGAAATTTCTCTTCACTACTTAGGGAATTAGTGGGAAGAGGCTCAGGGGTATCATTGACATAAAAAAAATAAAATCCACCGAGTGCAATAATCGCAACAACTACAACAATGATCTTGTGTTCAATCAACCAGTCTTTCACTTGAATCCTTCCTTTCTAAAGGTATATTTCACTTACAGTTTTCATATGGTTATAAAAGAAACTTGCATGCGAAGGAGGGTCGGAACAATGAAAATAGGCATTATCGGTACCGGTAATATGGGGAGAATATTGGTGGAGGCCTTGATTGACGGAAAAGCCATTTCCCCTTCCTCTATCATGATTACAAACAGGACAAAATCAAAAGCTATGGTGCTTAAAGATAAATATAGGGAACTAAGGGTTGGAGCGAATCCAAGAGAAGTTGCCGCGGAGTCCGACTTGGTATTTATTTGTGTAAAACCATTAGATGTATTTCAAGTTCTAGATGAAATTAAACCACATTTAAGCCCTGAAAAATGTCTCATTTCTATAACGAGCCCTATCAGTACAAGCCAAATTGAAAAGAAGGTTTCCTGTTCAGCCGTTAGAGTAATCCCAAGTATTACAAATCGCGCATTATCTGGGGTGTCATTGATTACCTATGGGGAAAATTGCAGAGACCATTGGAAAAGGGAAGTAGAGAAATTAATTACGAAGATTGGGGTGCCGTTTCATATTGATGAAAAAATAACGAGGCCTGCCTCTGATATCGTTAGCTGCGGGCCAGCTTTCTTCAGCTATCTTCTCCAAAGTTTCATCCAAGCAGCAGTAAAAGAGACAGAAATAGACGAAGATGCCGCTACAATTATGGCAAGTGAAATGATTGTTGGACTGGGTGAATTATTAAAGCAAGGGCATTATACACTTTCATCACTGCAGGAAAAGGTATGTGTAAAGGGCGGGATAACCGGTGAAGGTATAAAAGTACTGGATAACGAGCTCGGAGACGTATTTGGGCACCTATTTCAGGCTACACAGGCAAAATTTAAAGAGGATCTAGATAAAGTAGAGACGCAATTCTCTAATTATTAATTTCGCCATTTACTGACAAATTCCTTCTTTTCTCATAATAAAAAGCCATCTTATTTTTTAGATGGCTCAGGCTGTCGAGAAAACTTTCGACAGCCTCTTATTTTCTACATTAACTTTAACCATTCACC
>NZ_JBPXRO010000024.1:0-95822 GCF_051842875.1 Neobacillus sp. C211 | reverse complement strand
CAGGCATTGCCTGTTTTTTATTATTGTGTTTGATAATTAAACAAAATCCTTTACTGGTGCGAAACTTTTTCTGTGATAAGTGGTTATTCCGTGTTTTTGGATGGCTTCGATATGCTCCTTTGTTCCGTAGCCCATGTTGCGCTGAAATCCATAGGCTGGATGGGCCTCTGAAATTTCCTTCATCAAATCATCTCTTGCTACTTTCGCTATAATCGAAGCGGCGGCGATAGAGATACTTTTTGAATCACCCTTAATAATAGATTCAGAGGTAAAGGGGGTTTCCAGTTTCATTGCGTCAATTAGCAATAAATCCGGCTTTGGATCTAAGGATGAGATGGCAGCTTTCATAGCTTTTTTTGTAGCTTCATAAATATTAATTTCATCTATTTCCTTGGCATGGATCATTGCAATACTGAAGGCAATCGCTTCTTTTCTAATAATCGAATCGAATTCCAAGCGTTTTTTTTCAGATAGCTTCTTAGAGTCGTCTATCCCTGCTAAGTAAAAGTCTTTTGGCAAAATGACAGCTGCTGCAACTACCGGACCTGCAAGAGGCCCTCTACCCACTTCATCGATACCGGCAATCTTCTCATATCCTCTTTTGCGCCATTTATGCTCATAGACATTCATTTCAACAAACTTTTCTTTTAGTCGATGATTCTCTGCAAATTTCTTACTCCATCTATGTACCAGCTGTTGGACACCCTTCCGCTCATCTTGAAGAATACCCAACAAGAATGGATCAGTTTCTACTAATATATTTTCCAATTGTCGTTCAATTTCTGCGATTGTTAATTGTTTCATTTTATCACCCATTGAAATTGTTATCTTGGTCATTATGTTAAAAAACAACAAAATAACACCCAATATTCGAGATGAACTTGGGTGTTATTTCATTCCGTTAGGATATAACTAAGTCTTTTAGTTTGAATGTTTTGCTTGTGCCAAAAATTTCTTGTTCAAGTCTTTTTCCTGTCGGTGTCGCTGCAAGACCACCTTCCGCTGTTTCCCTTAAGGCAGATGGCATGGATTGGCCAATTAAGAACATGGCATGAATGACTTCATCGCAGGGGATTCTGCTTGTAATGCCAGCAAGTGCCATATCTGCAGCCGTGATGGCATTGGATGCACCCATTGCATTTCTTTTCACACAAGGAACTTCAACTAAGCCTGCTACAGGATCACAAACTAATCCAAGCATATTCTTCAATGTGATTGCCATCGCTTCTGCAGCTTGCTTAGGTGACCCGCCAGCCAATTCTACAATCGAAGCTGCAGCCATACCACTTGCAGAGCCTACCTCTGCTTGACATCCACCTGCCGCACCAGAAATAGAGGCATTATTTGCGACAACAAATCCGAAAGCTGCTGAGGTAAATAAAAATTCAATCATTTCTTGTCTGGTTGGATTTAATTTTTCTTTTACTGCAAATAATGTACCTGGTACGACACCTGCTGAACCAGCTGTTGGCGTTGCACAAATTACGCCCATTGCAGCGTTCACTTCATTGGTCGCCACCGCTTTACTGACGGCATCTAATAAAATGGTCCCCCCCAGCGCCTTGCCACTTTTAATATAGTTTTGGAGCAATACTGCGTCTCCACCGGTAAGGCCTGTATGTGAGTACACACCGTTAAGTCCTCTTTCCACTGCTTGTTCCATAATCGTTAAGTTCTTATCCATTTTAGCAATAATATCTTCTCTAGAAAGGCCAGAAACTTCTATTTCTTGCCGGATCATAATTTCCGCTATTTTTACTTGATTACTCTCTGCCATCTGAACAAGTTCTGCTACATTTCTAAACATAATGACACCTCCCGCTGGCTAATTAATGGTCTATTCCACCATACGAATAATTTGCGATACACTTGAAAGTTGATGTAGTTCCTCTATTACTAATTCATCAATTTTCTGATCAACTTCAATAACCATTAAAGCCATTTCTCCTTTTTCTAATCGAGAAACTTCCATATGACCGATATTTATTTGATTTTTTGATAACACACTTGTTACTGCTGAGATAATACCAAATCGATCTTGATGAACAACCAAGATTGCGGGATGTTCACCGGAAAGCTTCAACGGAAAGGAGTTTAACTCGGTTATCTCAATCGTACCCCCGCCAATTGAAATCCCAACTAATTCGAGTTCGTTATCATCATTATATAAATTAATTTTTACGGTATTGGGATGATCCATCACAGCCTCTTCAATACAAAAGATCACCTCTAAACCCATTTGTTTTGCTATTTCTAAGGATTGTGGCATCCGACCATCAAAAGTATC
This sequence comes from Neobacillus sp. C211, assembly GCF_051842875.1. Classification (NCBI taxonomy): domain Bacteria; kingdom Bacillati; phylum Bacillota; class Bacilli; order Caryophanales; family Bacillaceae; genus Neobacillus; species Neobacillus sp. C211. The sequence goes on along the minus strand of NZ_JBPXRO010000024.1, from coordinate 93,535 downwards.
AAAATCTAACAGCCCTGCCACTATGGCAAAGTCTGTTCCATGTCCCTTATAGGTTTTTGCAAATGAACCGTATAATGAGATGATGGCTTTCTTTGGCAGTTGACCAAATAAGGTTCTTGCTACCCTGCCAATTCGCGCTGCGCCTGCGGTATGAGAGCTGGATGGTCCAATCATGACGGGACCAATAATATCAAATGCAGATCGATATTTCATTTAGAACGCTCCTTTACTTTCACTCAATTTATTTTACAAGATATACGGCTAAATTGCCTACAATAAATACTGGTAAATTATTACATAAAAAAGACTCTCCGTCTAGGAGAGCTTAAACTATATTTTTTCTTTATTCAACCAAAAAATCAGTCGGTCGTTCAAATGTAATCCGACCAAACTTTTCTGATCTAATTTCCTTGATAACCAATTCTGAAACCTTATCATAATCAACGATACCACCAGCCATAAGACATCCACGCAGTACTCCTATTTTGTCAAACATCTCTACAACATCCTCAGGAAGGGTATCAAGATTGTACCGTTCTTTTAAACGATCTGGATATGCTCGTTCTAAATACTTAAGAGTATAGACAGTAAGATCCTGAAGATTTAATAACGTATCTTTGATTGCGCCTGTAACGGCAAGTTTTTTGCCGACTTCTTGGTCCTCAAATTTTGGCCATAAAATCCCGGGGGTATCAAGCAGTTCCATTTCCTTCCCCACTTTAATCCATTGTTGGGCCTTTGTTACACCAGGCGTATTTCCTGTTTTAGCGATATTTTTCTTTGCCAATCGATTGATTAACGTCGATTTACCAGCGTTAGGAATTCCAACTATCATCGCTCGGATCGCTCTTGGATTATTGACACCTCTAGCTCTTAAACGGTCAAACTTTTCCTTCAATATTTCCTTTGAAGCATTGGCAATGTCTCTCATGCCTTCTCCCGCATGAGAATTTATTGCGAGTGCCTTAATACCTTTATTCGCAAAAAACTCAATCCATTCCCTTGTTGCTTCTTTATCAGCCATGTCAGCCTTATTTAATAGGACAAGCCTTGGCTTATGCTGAATGATTTCATCTATCATCGGATTTCTCGAGGAATAGGGAATCCTCGCATCCACTAATTCAAAAATAATATCTACTAATTTTAACTTTTCCGTGACCTCTCTGCGAGCCTTAGCCATATGGCCTGGAAACCATTGGATCGTCATGCTTGGCCACCTCCCAAACTCTATTTCACTGTTACGATATGTGCATCATTTAACGGCCAGTAAACGAAACTGGTTTTACCGATAATTTTATCATAGGAAATGGTCCCAATATGCCGACTATCTTTACTGAAGCGGCGATTATCGCCCATAACAAACAATTCACCTTCCGGAACCGTTTTACGTCCTATTTTTTCTTCCAAGGTAAATGGATCTGTTAACGGTCCATCCTCTACTTCTTTTTTATATTTATCCAAATATGGCTCTTTATACGCTTTTCCATTAACATATAATGTATCATCTTTATACTCAATTGTGTCGCCGGGCAATCCAATCACGCGCTTTATGTAATCCTTTTGTTCTGGTGCATGAAAGACAATGATATCAAATCGCTTTGGCTCACCAATATTATAACTAAACTTATTTACAATCATTCGATCCTGATCCTTCAATGTCGGCATCATCGATAAACCATCGACAACGATTGGAGCAAAAAGGAAGTACCGGATAACTGCAGCTAATATGACAGCAATCAAAAGGGCCTTTGTCCATTCCCAGAGTTCATTTTTCTTTTTTGTCATAACAATCCCCGCCATTCTCCGTAAAAAAATGTTTTATAAAATTCATTTTACATAATTTCAATAATTTTAACACGATGGGATCATATTTTTAATCAAACTTTAATAATTTGTTAAAAAATCAGCACCAATTTATAAACTCATAATTTAATATTACAAGGGCATCAAATCGATTATATAAAAAAAAGAGCCTGCTCCCGAGCAAGCTCTTTTTCTTTTCATATTATCGAATCTCTTTAATTCTTGCTTTTTTACCACGAAGGTTACGCAAGTAGTAAAGCTTAGCACGGCGAACTTTACCGCGACGAAGTACTTCTAGCTTCGCAATTTTTGGTGTGTGTACTGGGAAAGTACGCTCAACGCCTACTCCGTAAGAAATTTTACGAACTGTAAAAGTTTCGCTAATTCCACCACCACGACGCTTAATTACAACACCTTCAAATAACTGAATACGCTCACGAGTACCCTCGACAACCTTAACGTGTACACGCACAGTGTCACCAGGACGGAAAGCAGGAAGATCAGTACGAAGTTGTTCTTTTGTAATTTCTTCAATCAATTTTTGCATCGTTTTCAACTCCTTCCAACAGACGCTCATGCACATCAAACTCTTAATTATATTGCAGCGGAACATCGTTATAAGACCACAATCTGATTCATATCAGCTCAAGTCACAAGTAGTATCATACCATAATCGCTAAACTCGCGCAATACTACTCGTATTCTTTTTTTACTTCTTTAAGCCATTTTTCCTGTTCATTCGTCAATTCTATTTTCTCAAGTAGGTCTGGACGTCTTAAAATTGTTCGCCGTAACGCTTCTTTATTACGCCATTCTTCTATTAATTTATGATTACCTGATAATAGAACTTCTGGAACCTTTAGTCCCCGGAAGTCAGCAGGTCTTGTGTAGTGTGGATGCTCAAGCAGTCCTGTGCTGAAAGAGTCCTTCATATGAGATTCTTGATTTCCCAGCACTTCTGGTAAGAGTCGGACTACACTATCAACGATAACCATCGCACCAAGTTCACCGCCAGTTAAGACATAATCACCAATTGAGATTTCATCTGTTACTACATGTTCACGAATTCGTTCATCATAACCCTCGTAATGCCCACAGATAAAAATCAAATGCTCTTCCTTTGCCAATTCCTCCGCTTTCCGCTGCTCATATTGTTCACCCTGCGGACAAAGAAGAATCACCCGTGGATTCGTACCTTTTGCTTTTTCCTTGAGGGCTGTTACAGCATCAAAAATGGGCTGCGGTTTTAATACCATACCAGCTCCGCCGCCGTAGGGATAATCATCTACAGTTGAGTGTTTATTATCAGCAAACCCGCGAAAATTGACGACGTTATAGTTGACCGCAGATTTCTCAGCAGCCTTTTGCAAAATCGATTGTCCCAGTACCCCGGTAAACATCTCCGGAAATAAGGTGAGAATATCTATTTGCATCATGAAAGTAACCCTTCGATTGGATCGATTAGTATGACTTTTTCTTTCACATCTACTTTCTTGACCACATCATGGATATAAGGGATTAGTATTTCTTTGCCGCCTTTACCTTTAACCACCCAAACGTCATTGGCACCAGGAGATAGAATTTCAGAAACTTTTCCAAGCTCCTCGCCTTTTGTTGTAGCAACAAGGCATCCAATAATCTCATGATAATAAAATTCATCCTCATTTAATGCACCAAGCTGTGTTTCAGGTACTTTTAGAATTCCATCCCTAAACTTTTCTACTTCATTGATATTGTTATAACCTTCAAATGAAAGTAATTCAAAATTTTTATGGGTTCGGCGGCTTTTAACTGTTAGTTCAATCGGCGAACTAGAATTAGGCATAAACAAATATAATACATTTCCTGCTTTATAGCGTTTCTCAGGGAAGTCAGTCTTTGATATAACTCGGACTTCCCCCTTTAGCCCCTGTGTGTTTACAATTTTTCCGACATTAAACCATTTTTCCATAGCTTTACACCTCTAGCGTATATCTTCTATTATTCCGTCTTTTATGATAATTGTAGGTTGCCCAATCCGCCCGTCCCATATGTCACCTATTTTAATTTCAACGAGGGCTTGTACTTCCTTTTCCTTTAACTCACTGCCTAATGGCAGCATATGTAATTGTTCGATTTGAAACTCAATAAGCTTTTCTTTTTCCAAACGTTTATTGATTTCTTTTTCAAAATGATTCTTTAATGCTCCAGGTGAATATCCCTTGGTTTTTTCCAAACGCTTCAACTCAAATTGAAGCTGACTAATCTCCCTTTGATACTGCAGCTTTTGTGCCTCGTAATGGTCAGCTAATTTTTTCTTACTATTTTCCGTTAGAATTTGTTTTACCACAACAGTTTGAATGATTTGCAAAGAAATGCCTCCCTCAAGCTTCCGCTTCTGCTTTTCTTATAGCAAAAAAGGGAGGAAATAATTCCTCCCTTTTATCTAGATGCAAAAAGCTATTCACCAATTTCTAGAAAAATTTTCTTTTGTTGTGATGATCCTGCTGCATAAACAACAGTTCTAATGGCCTTTGCAACGCGCCCCTGTTTACCGATAACTTTTCCCATATCTGTTTTATTAACAAATAACTGATAGGTTACACGATTGTCATCTTCCACAACATCCACACGAACGTCTTCTGGAAAATCAACTAGGGGCTTAACAATCGTTTCGACTAATTGTTTCATCGTCGTCCCTGAGTTACTTACTTAATTTTGCATTATGGAATTTTTCCATGATGCCTTGATTAGAGAAAAGGTTACGTACTGTATCAGATGGTTTAGCACCGTCTTGTAACCATTTAAGAGCTAATTCTTCATTGATGTCAACCTTAGCTGGTTGTGTTACTGGATTGTAAGTTCCTACAATCTCAATGTAACGTCCATCACGTGGTGAACGAGAATCTGCTACTACGATACGATAGAAAGGAGTTTTGTTTGCTCCCATACGTTTTAAACGAATTTTTACTGCCATTTTAAATAAGCACCTCCGAATAGTTTCACACAAGATAGTATAATATCAATTCTTTTATAGTTTGTAAAGTGTTTTTTCTTTACATACAGTATTACCAATTTTATACAGCTTAAAACGGCTTGAAAGGAAGTTTAAATCCACCTTTTTTCTTACCTTTTTGCTGCATTCCAGTCATTTGTTTCATCATTTTTTTCATATCTTCAAACTGTTTTAACAAACGGTTTACTTCAGTTACAGAACGACCGCTGCCTTTGGCAATTCGGTTTTTCCGTTTGGCGTTCAAGATTTCTGGATTATTTTTTTCAAGAGTCGTCATTGAACGGATGATTGCCTCAACATGAGCAATTTGCTTTTCATCGATTTGAAGATTATTTAACCCTTTAATCTTGTTTGCACCAGGCATCATCTTTAATAGTTCATCAAGCGGACCTAAATTACGAACCTGTCCAAGCTGATCCAAAAAATCCTCCAGCGTAAACGTAGCTGTCCGCATTTTTTGTTCCAACTCTTTAGCCTTTTCTTCATCAACATTGGCTTGTGCCTTCTCAATCAATGTCAGCACGTCACCCATACCAAGGATTCTAGATGCCATACGTTCAGGGTGAAAAGGTTCAAGTGCATCTAACTTCTCGCCTAAACCGACAAATTTAATTGGTGTTTGCGTTACTGCCCGGATTGAAAGTGCCGCCCCGCCTCTGGTATCACCATCCAGCTTTGTTAACACAACCCCAGTTAATCCGAGTTGTTCGTTAAAGCTTTGGGCCACATTGACTGCATCTTGACCAGTCATGGCATCAACGACTAGGAAGATTTCATCAGGTTTAGTCAGTTCCTTAATGTCCTTTAACTCACCCATTAATGCTTCATCAACATGAAGTCGGCCGGCGGTATCAATAAGGACATAGTCTTGATGCTCTTCTTTTGCTTTCGCAATGGCTTGCCTTGCAATTTCGACAGGGCTTACTTGATCACCAAGTGAGAAAACTGGCATGTCTAATTGCTTTCCTAGTGTTTCAAGTTGCTTGATCGCAGCAGGCCGATAAATATCTGCAGCAACAAGCAATGGCATACGGTTATACTTTTTGCGAAGCAAGTTGGCAAGCTTTCCGGATGTTGTTGTTTTACCAGCACCCTGTAAACCGACCATCATAATAACCGTTGGCGGACGATTTGACACCGCGATTTTGCTTTGTTCTCCACCCATCAATTCCGTCAATTCTTCATTAACGATTTTAATAATTTGTTGTCCAGGTGTTAAGCTTTTCAGTACTTCCTGCCCAACGGCACGTTCACTGACCTTTTTCACAAAATCTTTAACAACCTTGAAGTTTACGTCTGCTTCTAGTAAAGCTAGACGTACTTCACGCATCATTTCTTTTACATCCGCTTCTGAAACTTTCCCTTTTCCGCGGATTTTTTGAATTGTATTTTGCAGTCGGTCGGCTAATCCTTCAAATGCCATTCATGCCGCCTCCTAATCTAAATTCTCCAACTCGGCAACAGCTTCTAACATTGCCTGCTTTGAAGGGTGATCCTCATTGAGCAATTCTTTTACATTTCTTAAAAGTTTGCTGCGCTCTTGAAATTTCTGAAATAATAGCAGCTTTTCCTCATATTCCTCGAGCATTGCCTCCGTCCGCTTGATATTATCATAAACGGCTTGGCGGCTTACATCATACTCTTCGGCAATTTCTCCTAAAGAGTAATCATCTAGATAATAGAGAGACATATAGCTTTGCTGCTTTGGGGTTAACAACGAATGGTAAAAGTCATAAAGATAGTTCATTCGTGTCGTCTTTTCAAGCATGCAATCCCCTCCAATGCGCATGTTAAGTGAAAAGCCTTTACATAAGTAGTTTACAAGGTCAGAGATTATCTGTCAAGATAATACCTTTACATCCATTAATCTGCTTTTTCCACTTCATCTGCAAATAAACCATACACATATTTTTCCGCTTCAAATTCTTGAAGGTCATCCATTTTTTCGCCGAGACCAACAAATTTCACAGGAATTTTTAATTCATTGCGGATAGCAAGGACGATTCCGCCTTTTGCCGTTCCGTCTAATTTTGAAAGAACAATTCCACTAACATTTGTCACTTCTTTAAAGGTTTTTGCCTGGATCAGGGCGTTTTGACCAGTTGTTGCGTCAAGGACTAAAATTACTTCATGTGGGGCACCGGGAATTTCTTTTTCTATCACACGTTTTACCTTTTCAAGCTCCTTCATTAAATTTACTTTGTTTTGCAAGCGGCCAGCGGTATCACATAACAAAATATCTGTTTTACGAGATTTAGCTGCCTGTATGGCATCGTACATAACCGCGGCAGGGTCAGACCCTTCCGATTGCTTAATAACATCGACGCCGACTCTTTCTCCCCAGACTTCAAGTTGTTCAATCGCACCAGCACGAAAAGTATCACCTGCTGCTAATAGTACTTTCTTTCCTTCATTCTTAAACTTGTACCCAAGCTTACCGATCGTTGTTGTTTTTCCAACCCCATTAACTCCAACAAATAGAATGACTGTCAGCCCATCCTCTTGAATATTTAATTTTGAGGATTGTTCTTCACCCGCATTGTAGATATCAACCAACTTTTCGGATATTACACTTTGTACTTCCTGTGGGTCTTGGATGTTCCGGCGTTTAACTTCCATTTTCAACTCTTCAATCAGTTTCATCACTGTATCAAAGCCTACATCAGCCTGGATCATAATTTCTTCTAATTCTTCAAAAAAGTCTTCATCTACTTTACGGTACCTGGCAACAAGGTCATTTACTTTTCCTGAGAAATTATCCCTTGTTTTTGTAAGACCTTCCTTAAACTTCTCTGTCACCGTATCCGTGGATTTTGTGATTTTTTCTTTTAATTTTTTAAAAAAACTCATTTTTTCACTTCCTAATTTTAAGATTCAACAAGCTCTTTTGTTTCCTCTAAGCGAACAGATACAAGCTTTGAAACACCTGATTCTTGCATAGTTACCCCGTAAAGCACATCTGCTTCCTCCATTGTTCCTTTGCGGTGGGTAATCACAATAAATTGCGTCTCCTTACTATATCGTTTTAAGTATTGGCTAAAGCGTTGGACATTGGCTTCATCCAATGCTGCTTCTACCTCATCAAGGATACAGAACGGAACGGGCCGTACCTTTAAAATAGAAAAAAGTAGCGCAATCGCAGTTAATGCACGTTCACCACCTGATAATAAACCTAAATTTTGCAGTTTTTTACCCGGTGGCTGCGCAACAATTTCGACACCTGTATTTAACAAATCACCTGGGACAGTTAGAACGAGGTCGGCTCTCCCCCCACCAAAAAGGGTTCTAAATACCGGCTCAAAATGTTCACGAATTCCATTAAAGGTCTGTTCAAAGCGTTTTTTCATTTCTTCATCCATTTCGTCAATAACCTTATAAAGAGTTTCTTTAGCTTCCTGGAGATCATTCTTCTGTTCATTCAGGAACTCATACCGTTCAGAGACACGCTCATACTCTTCAATCGCACCAATGTTGACATTACCAAGTTCTTCAATGGCCAGTTTGATAAGTTTGACCTTTTTTCTCGCTTCTTCAATCGATATCGTTAATGGATATTGTTCCTTTGCACCTTCAAACGATAAAAGATATTCTTCTCTTAACCGTGCAAAACGGTTTTCAAGATCGACATCCAAGCGGTTGATTTTGACTTCCTCGTCTTTTAAAACGACTATCATTCCTCGGTGGAGTCTTTTTAGTTCTTTAACTTCCAATTCTAAGTCTTCTAAGGCGGACCTTAAGGACAAACGTTCTTCTCTTCTAACCGTAATTAACTGTAATGCAGCTTCTTTATCCTGTTGTTTTCTAATTGCAGCTGTTTCTAACTGTTCTTCACCTGATGAACTGTTTGTCATTTCCGAACTTAACAGATTAAGATCTTCAGTATAAAGAGCATGCTTTTGTTCACTCTCTTCTAAATCTGTTAGCAGAAGTGTCAACCGTTCTTTTGTGCTCATATACTGTTCATTTTTAGAAGCAAACGCTACTTTTAAATCATTTATTTCAATAGTTAGAGTCTCTTTCGAAGTCAAATCACTCGACTTTTGTTCGGTAAGCTTCGCTATTTGCGCCTCAAGCTTATCTATCGTTGTTTTGTATGTTTCCATTGCAATGGCTAATTCTTTTTTTCTATTTGTTAAGGTTGTTTTCTCATCAGAAAATTGCCCTTTTTCAAGGTCATAAATAGCTAAGCGTTCATTGATATTTTTTTCTTCGAGCTCTGCTTGCCGAAGGTCACCCTTCAAAGAAAGTTCATTTAATCTCAACTCTTCGCCATCTTTGCGCATTTCTTCAAGTTGCTTTTCTATTCGATGAACATCTTCTTTTAATGACTTTACAAGTTGTTCTAGATGGATCGTTTTTTCTTCCATCACAACTAACTTCTCTTTTAATTCCTCAAGTTCTCCTTTACGAGTTAATAAGGATGAGTTTTTTTGTTTAATGGCACCACCTGTCATTGAACCGCCAGGATTAACGATATCACCATCGATCGTTACCAAACGGCCGCGGTATTGAAGAATTTTCGCTAATTCATTGGCGCCTTTTAAGTCTTTTGTAATGACAACATTCCCAAGCAGACTGCTCATAACCTCCGAGTACTTTTGATCAAATTTAACAAGACTTACGGCTGTTCCAACAAAGGATGGATGATTTTGGATGGAAGCTATTTGCGCGGAAGACAACGGTCTTCCCTTAATGACATTTAACGGTAAGAAGGTTGCACGGCCAAAAGAATTCTGTTTCAAATATTGGATTGCTGTCCGCCCATTTTGTTCATTATCAACGACGATATGCTGCAAAGCCCCGCCAAAGGATGTTTCTAGTGCAGTTTCATACTGTTTCGGAACAGTCACAAGCTCGGCAACCGCTCCCTCAATTCCCTTTAAGTTTTTCCCACGTGCTTTAAGAATTTCTTTTACTCCCTGAAAAAAGCCTGAATAATCTTCTTCCATTTCTTCGAGCATTTCTTTTCTTGACTTTGCCTGTTGGAGAATTTGGTATGCCTGATACAGTGTCTTTTCTTGTTTTTGATAATTATTTCTTGTTGTCTCAAGCTTACGCTGCTTTTCTCGAAAAGATCCTACTTGATCTTCTATTTTTTGTTGTACTTCGTCTAATGCTGATTGGATCGCAGCTTTTTTATCCTTGGCAATTTGCCGTTCCTCAATAAACTTGTCATTCTCAACATCAAGTCGTGAACTTCTTCTTTCCTGCTGTTCCAGCTGCTGTTCAATGTATTTCATTTCATTTTTTGCGCCAGCTTGATCATTTAGCCATTCGATATATTCACTTTTTAAACTCTCTATTTTATCTTCAATATTTTCGGTGAATAACTGCAGTTTCGCCTGTTTTCCCTTTAATTGAGTTTGTAATTCGGTGACCTGCTTTCCAAGATCCTCGGCAGACATTGAAAGAAAGTCGCGATTCATTTTTAGCTGGCTAATTTTTTCATTTAGTTCCGAAATGTTCGTTTGAAGCTGTTCTTTATTTTGTGAAGCATTTTTCTTTCGTTCTTTTAAGACTTCTTTTCGGCCTTCCAGTTTTTCTAACTCCTCCGTAGCATGAAGAAGAACATTCTGCAGGTCGGTGATTGACTCATCAAATGCTGTCATTTGATCTCTTTTTTCAACTATTTTTGCTTCCTTTACTTGCAATTCAGAAGAGATTTTAAGTTCTTCCTCCTGATGTTCGTTCAACAGCTTGGAAAGGCCCTCCCATTTTTGATGAAGATCTTCAATTTCATACACTGTTAAGGCAACTTCAAATTTTTCTAGTTCCTCTTTCTTCTCCAGAAAATCTTTTGCCATCGAGGCCTGAATTTTTAATGGTTCTACTTGGCTTTCAAGTTCGTGTAAAATATCATTTACACGGTTTAAATTGTCTTGTGTTTCAAACAGTTTTACTTCTGCTTTTTTCTTTCGATGTTTATACTTTAGTACTCCAGCTGCCTCATCAAATATGGTTCTTCGTTCTTCTGCTTTACTATTTAAGATTTCTTCCACTTTTCCTTGGCTAATTATCGAAAATGCTTCTCTCCCCAGCCCAGAATCCATGAATAAGTCGATAATATCTTTAAGACGACACTGTTGCTTATTTATCAAGAATTCACTATCACCTGAACGGGATACTCTCCTTGTGACACTTACTTCGTTATAATCAAGTGAAACGCCTTGATCCTGATTATCCAAGGTTAATGTTACTTCAGCAAAATTTAGGGGTTTTCTGGTATCGCTACCCCCAAAAATAATATCCTCCATTTTACTGCCTCTAAGCGATTTGGCCGACTGTTCACCCAATACCCAACGAATAGCATCGGTAATATTACTTTTCCCACTGCCATTTGGACCTACCACAGCCGTTACGCCTGGAACAAAATCAACTCCAATACGATCAGCGAAGGACTTAAAGCCAATAATGTCCAACCGTTTTAAAAACATTTCTAAATCCTCCCTATGCATACAAGCTGGACTACTTGCAAACATTTTGTCATTTCTAAGTTGTTTTTTCCTTTAATATGTCGAGAGCCATTTGGGCGGCATGTTGTTCGGCTTCCTTCTTTGATTTTCCCGTACCTACACCTAATTCCTTGCCATTCAACGAAACTTTCGATACAAATTCTTTATTATGAGCAGGCCCAATTTCTTGAAGAACACGATATTCAATAGCGCCTGTCCCATCCCGTTGAATGAGTTCCTGTAACTGGCTTTTATAATCCATCACATGAGAAAAAGCACCGGCATTAATTTTAGGAAAAACTATTTTCTCGAGAAATTTAATGACTGTTTCAATTCCTTGGTCCAAATAAAGAGCTCCAATGAACGCTTCAAAAACATCTGCTAGTAAGGCGGGACGCTCCCTTCCCCCTGTCATCTCTTCCCCTTTACCCAACAAAACTAATTTTCCGAAGTTCAGTTCGTTGGCAAAGGACACAAGAGATGGCTCGCAAACAATTGCAGCCCGAAGTTTCGTCAATTCTCCCTCTGTCATCGTAGGATATTTTTTGTATAGGAATTGTGAAACAGTTAACTCAAGAACGGCATCTCCTAAAAACTCAAGCCTCTCATTATCTTCAAAAGGCTTTCTTCGATGCTCATTCACATAAGATGAATGAGTAAAAGCTTGTTTTAATAATTTCTCGTTTTCAATCGTAATACCAATCGTATTTTGAAAACCCTTAAATAGATTTTCTTTTGCGCGATTATTTAAATCTTTTTCATTATTATTTCTGCGCATATAAAACGTCTCCACCTTGCATTAAATAATTTACACACCACTCAAGTATAAGTTTAAAAAAAGTATTTAGCAAAACGCAAAGAAACTTGGCATCACAGTTGGAAGCCAAGTTCTATTTTACAGAATAAAGCTCCGTTTGAAAACGGAGCTTTTGTGAATAAATCCAACGATTACTTCGTGCTTTGTATGTAATTAACAGCGTCACCAACTGTGCTAATTTTTTCAGCATCATCGTCAGAAATTTCCATATCGAACTCATCTTCTAATTCCATAACTAGTTCAACTACGTCAAGGGAATCAGCTCCAAGATCATCTTTAAATGAAGCTTCAAGTTTAACTTGAGATTCATCCACGCCTAAGCGGTCAACGATGATTTTTGTTACACGTTCTAATACCTCTGCCATGCCTGTTCACCTCCCCTCAAGCTATTATAGAGTATTTCAACAAAATAATACACCTTGTTTTTATTAAAATTACATTACCATGCCGCCATCAATATGAAGTGTCTGCCCTGTGATATAGGCAGAATCATCAGAAGCAAGGAATGCGGTGATTTTGGCGATGTCTTTAGGCTCTCCTAATCTTGCTAAAGGAATCAGTTTTAACATTTCTGTTTTTACATCTTCAGGTAATTTTTCGGTCATATCCGTTGTGATGAAGCCTGGTGCAATGGCATTTACGGTAATATTGCGAGATGCCAGCTCTTTAGCCGTTGTTTTTGTTAAACCAATGACCCCAGCTTTTGCCGCCACGTAGTTTGCCTGTCCTGGATTCCCACTTACACCAACAATCGATGCAATATTAATGATGCGTCCTACCCGTTGCTTCATCATTTGTCTTGTTACTGCTTTTGTACAAAGGAAGACACCCTTAAGATTGATATTAATTACGTCGTCCCATTCTTCTTCTTTCATTCTCATTAATAAATTATCTCTGGTAATACCCGCATTATTGACGAGAATGTCAAGTTTTCCAAAGCGGTCTATCGTTCCCTTAACCATTTCTGCGACTTCTCCTGAGTTTGAAACATCACATTTTACAGCGAATGCCTCTCTCCCAAGTGCCTTTATTTCATCAACAACCTCATTTGCTTTGGCTTCACTGCCGGAAAAATTAACCGCCACATTTGCTCCTTGTCGTGCAAGTTCAAGAGCGATTTCTCTGCCAATACCTCTTGATGCACCTGTTACAAGGGCTGTTTTTCCTTCAAGATTCATAGTCTTTCCTCCTTTAACGCATCTATTACAGCTTGTGCGCTTTCCTCGTCCGATACAGAATATGTTGACACTGTTTTATCAATTTTTTTGATTAAGCCTGATAAAACTTTCCCAGAACCCACTTCAATGAATGTATCGACACCCAAATCAATCATTTTTCGAACGGAGTCTTCCCATTGTACCGGGGAATAAAGTTGTTCAATTAACTTATCCTTAATTTCTGAGGCAGAACTGATTGGTTTAGCTGAAACGTTTACTACGATTGGGACCCTAGCATCCCTCATTTCAATTTCATCCAATACTTCACGCAATTGAACTGCTGCTGGCTTCATTAACACGGAATGAAAAGGACCGCTTACTTCTAATGGAAGCACTCTTTTTGCCCCTGCTTCTTTCGCTTTCACGGCTGCAAGTTCTACCCCTTTTTTCGAACCTGAAATTACAATCTGACCTGGGCAGTTTAAATTTGCTAAGGACACAGGAAAACCAGCATCACTGATTTCTGCCGTCACATTTGATAGCGGAGTGCGATCCAGACCGAGCACAGCCGCCATCGATCCTTCCCCGTTAGGTACAGCACTTTCCATAAATTCGCCTCGTTTTCTAACAGCATACACCCCTTCTTCGAAAGTAAAGGTGCCCGCTGCAACAAGGGCCGTATATTCACCTAAACTGTGACCAGCAACAAAATCAGCTTTAATCCCAGATTTTTGGAAGTATTTCAATATAGCAATACTTGTTGTTAAAAGGGCTGGCTGTGTATTATAGGTAATTGTCAATTCTTCTTTTGGTCCCTCAAATATAAGTTTACTCAGTTGAGTGTTAAGCTTTTCATCTGCTCTCTTAAAATAATCCATTACCTCGGAGTGTTTCTCTGCTAACTCTTTCCCCATCCCGACGGCTTGTGACCCTTGCCCTGGAAACACAAATGCTATTTTCTTCATTTCAATACTCCTTTACCGTTCTACTTTGGCAATACTCGCTTCTTCTGTTGACATTTTAATTAATCCAACAACATCGTTACTTACCATTTCCCTCGTTTGCCGGATGGCGCTAAAAATAGCTTGCCCATTCGAAGATCCGTGAGCCTTAATTACAGGTGCATTTAAACCAAACAGTGCAGCACCGCCATATTCGGAATAATCCATTGTATTCTTTAAAGTTTTAAGATTCGGTTTTAACACAGCGGCAGCTAGCTTACTTGTAAAACTGCTCATTAAAGCCGTTTTTAACATTTTAAACATGGACAGTGCCGTTCCTTCAATCGTCTTTAACACCATGTTACCCGTAAATCCATCGGTAACAACTACATCAGCTGCACCATCAAGTAAATCCCTTGCTTCCACATTACCGACAAAATTGATATTAGCCGTTTTTAATAGTTCAAAGGCATGCTTGGTAAGTTCATTCCCTTTCTTTTCCTCTGTGCCAATATTTAATAGACCCACTCTTGGTTGTGTAATTCCTCTTACTTTTGCACTATAAATGGAACCCATCAATGCATATTGCAATAGATGCTCTGGTTTGGCCTCAGCATTGGCCCCGACATCTAGTAAAAGGAAGCCTTCGCCGCCAATGGTCGGAAGCGTTGGCGCTAAGGCCGGGCGGTGAATCCCAGTTACCCTGCCAACCACAAAAAGGCCTGCCGCGACTAAGGCACCTGTATTTCCTGCGGAGATGCACGCATCTGCCAATCCATCTGCTACCTGCTGGGCCGCTATCACCATGGAGGCATTCTTTTTGCGGCGAACTGCTTTTACAGGCTCATCTGTTCCGAGAATCACTTCGGTTGTATGTATAACTGAAATCCGTTCATGATCAGTTAACGTTTCTTTAATTTTATTTTCATCCCCGACAAGGGTAATATGTATATCAGAAAATGCTTGTACAGCTTTTAGTGCGCCTAAAACGATTTCCTTTGGAGCATTGTCGCCGCCCATTGCATCAATTGCTAGGTTCATTTTTTTCCTCATCCTTTACCGATTTTTCGAACGGTACATTTCAAATTCTCCGGTAAAAACAAGTTCATTATTTACAAAACTTGTCACTTCGACACTTGTTCTGCCTAAGTTCCCATCGATTTTTGTTACTCTTGCCTTGGCTATGACACGCTCATTTAATTTTACCAAACGCTTAAATTGAATATTCGCCTTTGCTGTCAACGCCAATTCATCGTTAATGACAGCTACTGCTAGGGAATTTGCCTGTGCGAATACATGATGACCACGGGCAATGTTATTACGAATAAACACATGTTCTTTTTTTACATCAAAAATCGAAATGGCATTTTGATCTAATTCTATATGAATAATTTCACCAATGACTTCTTCAAGCGGAAGGGAGCGGACCTCATCATCAAATCGTTTTTCAGCAACAGTCTTAATTCGTTCCCGTAGTTCCGGGATTGATAATTCTAACCGATCAAGACGGATTGTTTGTACACTTACTTGGAATTTTTCAGCTAAATCTTCATCAGTAATAAATGGATTATCTTTTATTGTCGAGGTTAACAATTGCTGGCGCTCTTTTTTACTTTTTCTCATGAATTTTTACACCGTCCGAGATCTTATGACTAGGTACTAATAGTAGTATAAAATTTGAATTAGCAGATTGCAAGAGTTTGTTTTTTATACATAGCATCTGCTTTTTTTATTCTGGAATTCATTTAAAGGGAAAAAAACTTTATTAATCAAGCTTTTCCCCTTCTAATACACCTGATTCTTCAAGCATTTTTCTTAAAAATTGATATTCTTCCGCAGTCCAGAAGGTTTTTGATTGGATAAGCATCATCGCATCACTTCTCGCTGTTTCTAGTGCCCGATAATCATGAACCATATCTGCAACCTTAAATTCAGGAACACCGCTTTGTTTTCTGCCAAAAAAGTCACCAGGACCTCTGAGTTCTAAATCCTTTTCACTTAGAACAAATCCATCGTTTGTTTCTGTCATGATCCGCATTCTTTCTTGGCCCACTTCTGATTTAGGACTGGCAAGCAAAATACAGTAGGATTGATCGCTGCCACGTCCAACACGTCCACGAAGCTGGTGAAGCTGAGACAGGCCAAATCTTTCAGCATCATAAATAACCATCATGGTCGCATTTGGAACATTAACACCAACCTCAACAACTGTAGTTGAGACAAGCACCTGTACTTCGTTGGTACTAAACGACTTCATTACGGAGTCTTTTTCTTCCGAACTTAAACGCCCGTGCATAAGGCCTGCTTTATAACGGTTTTGAAAGTATTGGCTTAAAGTATTAAATACATCGATTGCGTTTTGGACATCAAGCTTTTCTGATTCTTCAATAAGCGGGCAAATTACATAGGCTTGGTGTCCTTTTTGTAATTCTTTTTCAACAAAGGCAAGTACACGCTCAAGCATTTCCGGCTTTGCCCAGTAAGTTTCAATTGATTTTCGGCCAGCTGGCATCTCGTCAATAATAGAAACATCCATTTCACCAAACACCGTGATTGCAAGTGTTCGTGGAATCGGTGTCGCAGTCATAAAAAGAACGTCAGGATTCTCGCCTTTTTCCCTAAGCACTCTTCGCTGCTCGACCCCAAAGCGATGCTGTTCATCGGTAATGACAAAACCGAGTCTTTTGAATGTGACCTCATCCTGTATGAGAGCGTGCGTACCAATTAATAGATCAACATTTCCTTCTGCCAGTTCATGAAGGATTTCCTTTCTCCGTTTACCCTTAATAGAACTCGTTAAAAGCTCGCATCTGACATCAAATGGTTCTAGCATGCTTTTTAAGCTTTGCGCATGTTGCTCTGCTAAAATTTCTGTTGGTACCATTAGAGCACCTTGGTAACCTGCTGTTACACTGGCATATAAACCAATTGCAGCCACTACAGTTTTCCCCGAACCAACATCCCCTTGCAACAATCGATTCATGCGTAGGGGTGATTTTAGTTCCGCTAACAATTCATTGACAACCCGTGTTTGAGCATTTGTTAACGGAAATGGAAGACTATTGATAAAACCCTCTACCTGAGTAACGTTATAGTTTTGGCAAATTCCTGGGGAATGTTCCCGTTCAAATTTCCTTAAGGCCTGCATTTTTAGTTGAAACATAAGAAATTCTTCATAAACAATGCGCCTTCGTGCCTGTTTCACATCCTCTTGGCTGCTCGGAAAGTGCATTGCTTCAATCGCCCCCTGTCTATCAAGAAGGCGATACTTTTTTAAGAATGCTGCTGGCAGTGTTTCTTCAATAAAATGTCCATATTGCTGAAAAGCAATGCTGATAAATTTTCGTATTCCCTTCGTTGTTAATTTCCCTCTTAATGAGTACACAGGCTCAAAATCCTTTGTCTTGGCGTTTGTGCCTGACTGCATTTCATTTGCAGTGATCGTTTGCCGATGGGCATCCCATTTTCCTGTGACCGTTATCGTTTCATTAATAATGATTTTATTTTTCAAATAGGGTTGGTTAAAAAAGACTACTTTGATTAAATGAGAACCAACGAAAAGTCGGATCATTAGTTTGGATTTCTTCCTTCCATAATAGACAAGAGAAGGCTCGCTATGAACCTTCCCTTCCACTGTTACTTTCTCATCATGCTGTACTTCTGTTATTTCACGAAGGCGGTAATCTTCATAGCGATAAGGAAAATATTCCAATAAATCTTGTATCGTAAAGATTTTCATTTCTGAAAAAATCTCAGCAGTCTCTTCACCAATTCCCTTAATGACAGTTATTGATTGATTAAGATGTGGATTCACTATTACCCGACTCCCCCACTAAGCGCTGTTATATCTATTGATATTGTTTTAATTTACTTTTTCTAACTTCTTTTTTACAAAAAAAAAGAAGGGAACTCCCTTCTATTTTAGCGGTTCATTATTCAATTGAAAAGATAAATGAATACAACGGCTGCCCGCCGTTATGGATTTCTACTTCTACATCTTCATAAGTCTCTTCCACAAACTGTGTCAGCTGATTTACTTCTTCTTCGCTAACGTCTTCCCCATAAATGATGGTCAAGATTTCTGAATCGTCTGCGAGCATTTGTGAAAGTAATTCTTCAGCTACTTTTCCTTTGTTCTTGTTCTTTACCACAATTTTCCCCTCAGCAATACCCATAAAATCATCTTTCTCGATTTCTAAACCATCAATCTGGGTATCTCGTACAGCGAAGGTTATTTGACCAGTCTTTACGTGTTTTAGGGCATCATTCATTGCAGACTCATTGGCGTGAAGTTCCGTTGACGGATTAAATGCTAAAAGGGCCGAAAGTCCTTGAGGGACAGTTTTGGATGGTATGACATAAATATCTTCTTCTGCCACATCGGCTGCCTGCTGGGCTGCCATAATAATGTTTTTATTATTAGGTAAAATAAATACCTTTTTAGCATTAACTTCCTTAACAGCTTTCACGATATCCTCCGTACTTGGATTCATCGTTTGCCCGCCTTCTATTACGGCATGGGCGCCAATACTTCTAAATAAATCTGCAATTCCTGCTCCCATGGAAACCGCTACAATTCCGTATTCTTGCGGCTCTTTTGGAGGCTTCTGTTGTACAGCAACGGGTGCAATATGTGTTTCACCAACTATATTGGTATGCTGTTGACGCATGTTTTCAATCTTCATATTTATTAAATTTCCGTACTTTTGTCCGTAGCTTAATACTTCGCCAGGTTGTTCGGAATGTATATGGACTTTTACAACGTCTTCATCCGCTATGACTAATAAAGAATCACCTAATTTGCTGAGGTCATTTCGGAAAACCCCTTCACTGAAAGGATGCTTGGCTGTCTTTTCCTGTTCAAAGCGAACCATAAATTCGGTGCAGTATCCAAATTCAATATCTGCCGTGTTAATATGTCCTTGGACATTTTTGTGGTGTTCAGTATTAACCAATTCATCCATAGAAAGAGATGCAGAAGGGGTATCGGGAAGTTTTTCGCCTCTTAATACCGCAAGAAATCCTTCGTAAACAAACACAAGACCTTGTCCGCCACTATCGACAACACCGACTTCCTTTAACACTGGAAGCAGATCAGGAGTGCGCTTTAATGAAGCTTTTGCTTCTTGTAAAACTTCTTCCATAATTACAATAATATCATTTGAATTCTGGGCAGCTTGTACTCCCTTTTTAGCTGAATCCTTTGCTACAGTTAAAATGGTTCCTTCAACAGGCTTCATTACTGCTTTATACGCAGTTTCTACTCCAGCCTCGAGGGCATGGGCAAAATCATTCCCTGAAATTTGCGCTTTCATTTCTACTGCCTTAGAAAAACCACGGAACAACTGTGAAAGGATCACTCCTGAATTTCCGCGAGCCCCCATCAGCAATCCTTTAGAAAGGGCTACTCCAACTTTACCAATATGTTCTTGAACATTATTTTTTACTTCTTTCGCCCCTGATGTCATTGATAAATTCATGTTTGTTCCAGTATCACCATCGGGCACGGGAAAAACGTTTAGTGCATCAACCATTTTTGCATTTGCAGCCAAATGATTTGCACCTTGAATCACCATCTCGGCAAAACGTTTTCCATCTAAAGCTGTTATTGACACAAACTTTCCTCCTCTACTTGAGGTTCATTACACAAACTTAAGGGTTCGTCACTCGAACTCCCTGAACGTAAATATTTACCGAGTCAACGGCAAGTCCAACAGTCTTATCGAGGGTGTATTTAACCTTTGATTGCACGTTGTGGGCAATTTCGGAAATTTTCGTTCCATAGCTAACAATAATGTACATATCAATATGTAATGCCTCATTTTCTTGGCGGACAATCACGCCGCGAGTGAAATTTTCTCTTCGTAGTATTTCCGTAATTCCGTCTTTAATTTGATTCTTTGAGGCCATACCGACAATTCCATAGCATTCGATTGCCGCTCCTCCAGCAATGGTCGCGATTACTTCGTTTGAAATATCAATTTGTCCGAACTTTGTTTTTAATTCAATGGACATGAATCGTTCCCCCTCTTGAAAAAATTGCTCCTTGACTACAGTCATTTTACTATAGTCAATGCAATATTGAAAGTTATTCCTGCCTGTTTAATATAAGCGCATATAATTAATAGGGATGTCAAGGCTTTTTTCTTGAAAGGTAACTATTGCAATCAAATAAGTTGTATGATAAATTATTAAGGTATCTCAAGTCTAGAAAATTTGTTCAATCAATTTTCTTTTTTCAGATGAGGATCTTAAAGATAGCTGTATAAAGCTTTTGGTAGTTAAGGAGGGAAATCATTATGCCACGTCAATGTGTTGTAACTGGAAAGAAAACAACAACTGGTAACGCACGTTCTCACGCTATGAACGCAAATAAGCGTACATGGGGTGCTAACCTACAAAAAGTACGTATTCTTGTTGATGGAAAGCCTAAACGTGTTTGGGTTTCTGCAAGAGCGTTAAAATCAGGTAAAGTAGAACGCGTTTAATATGGAAAAGGCATCCGTTGAGGATGTCTTTTCTTTATATACAAAAAGTACAATTACTCTATAACCCTATTTAACCAAATAAAAAGCACCCAAATTAAACGGGTGCCATTCGTTAATGAAAAGAATATCTAGATAAAAACCCATGCTATTCGTTCTTTTTAAACGCCCCAATCATCGCACGGACAAGTCCGCCTAAAAATCTCGGCAGTTTAATCGTATAGAATTTCATACTGTCCCTCCTCACAAATCTCCCCAGCTTATTCAACTCAACTTTTTTCGAACGCCCTACCATTTTATTCAAACGAACGAAATCAGTACCAAATTGTTTTGCATATTAATCGTGACTTCTTATCACTATTAATATGCCTTCAGAAAATGAAAAAGTACCATATTCACTAATAAGTTCATTACTAATACATAGTGTTGAGCCCATTGAAATATGACGATTTTCCAAAGGGAATTTAAAGCCTTCTAAGGTGAGATTGCGGACATTAAGTGTTAAAGGAACAAAGGAAATATATTTTTTTTTGTTTATTTTTTCAATTGTATAGTGCCCAGGTTCTTTAATAAAAATGATGTTATAGCGGTCAATCAAGCAGATATCAGCCGATTTTTTGACTTTGAACTGATTCAGCAATAAGTGCACATTGGCAAATAAATGATCAAGTCTCCCCCCAGTTGCACCAAACATACGGATCATACTTGGATTCTGATCAAGTGCCCAATTGAGGGCTAACTCCATGTCTGTTTCATCTTTTTCCGGCTTATACTTCTTCAATTCTACTACACGTTCTTCAATAAACATTAATTCCTCAGATGATACTGAATCGAAATCCCCAAAGGCAATGACCGGAGTTATATTTCTTTTTAACAAATGATAGACACCTCGGTCAACTCCGACCCAAATTGCATCTTTCTCTAGATACTCTGTTAAATCAGGTAATAGGCTTTCAGGTCCTCCGGCTAGAATATTAATAATCATAAAACTAACTCCTTTTCCATATGCAAAAAGCCAGCGCTAAAGCTGGCTCTTATCATTAACCTCTTATTTGCGAAATTGCCTTGGCATAATCTTCTTCATTATAAATAGCCGAACCTGCAACAAGTACATTTGCGCCGGCTTCCATGCATAGCTTTGCCGTTTCTGAATTAACACCGCCGTCAATTTCAATCTCAATGTCTAAGCCTTTTTGTTCTGCCATTTCTTTAACTTTTCTTATTTTCGGAAGTACCTCTGGTATGAATTTTTGCCCACCGAACCCTGGATTAACCGACATTAATAATACCATATCAATGTCTCCAATTATGTGCTGAATGGATTCCACTGGGGTTGCTGGGTTTAAAACAACACCCGCCTTGATACCAAAGGATTTAATATTTTGGACTGTGCGGTGAAGATGACGACATGCTTCCACATGTACGGTAATAAAATCGGCTCCAGCTTTGGCAAATGCCTCAATATATTGATCAGGGTTTTCAATCATTAGGTGTACATCAAGTGGCAGCTTCGTAATCGGACGAATGGCCTCAACAATGAGCGGACCAATCGTAATATTTGGGACAAAGTGACCATCCATGACATCGACATGAATATAGTCTGCTCCACCTTTTTCAACAGCAATAATCTCTTCACCTAATTTCGAAAAATCGGCGGAAAGAATCGAAGGTGCTATTTTTACCATCTTTAATACCTCGGCTTTCTATCTTTTATCTCCTGTAGGAAATCCAGATAATGTTCATATCGGTACTTAGGGATTTCACCTGATTCAACTGCATGTTTCACACCGCATTTCGGTTCTGTCCCATGCAAGCATCCTCGGAATTTACAATTCTCACTTGCTCTTTGCATTTCAGGAAAACATGAAGTCAAATCTTCGGCTTCAATATTGGTAAATTCTAATGAACTGAAGCCTGGTGTATCAGCTATTAATCCATTTCCAATCTTTATTAACTCCACATGTCTTGTCGTGTGTTTTCCACGGCCAAGATGCGACGAAATATCATTTGTTTTCAAATCAAGCTCAGGTCTAAGGACATTTAGCAAAGATGATTTTCCTACACCTGACTGACCAGCAAAAACAGATATTTTATTATCAATGTGTGGACTTAACAGTTCAACCCCTGCTTCGGTTTCGGAAGAAGTTAGGATTACTTTATACCCTGCAGACGAATACTGCTCTGCATAAATCTTAATCTTCTTTTGCTGCTCTTCGTTTGTGAGGTCCATTTTAGTGATACAAATAAGCGGTTCAATCCGATTAAATTCAACTAGCACAAGGAAACGATCTAAAAGAACAGTACTGAAATCTGGTTCAACAGCTGAAAACACAAGGATCGCTTGATCTACATTCGCTATGGGGGGACGAATCAATTCGTTCTTTCGTGTCTTCACTTCCATAATGTAGCCTTCCAAGTCATTTTCTGCTTGAAAAACAACTTCGTCTCCAACGAGGGGGGTAATTTTATTCTTTCTAAATATCCCTCTACCACGGCATTGGATCAACTTGTCATCATCAAGAACATAATAGAAACCGCTTAATGCTTTAACAATTTTCCCTTCAGGCATAGCCGCACTCCTTGTCATTCATTTCGCAAAACATCAACATATCATTCAAAATTCTGTTAACTGATTGGATAAAAGAGCATAGTAATATTAATTACTCTGTTTCTGGATAGTTAATTACGTCCTCTGCTATCACCTTGCTGTCACGAATAATCTTATAGCCCGCTTTTCCGCCATATGGAATAGTAAGTTCTATTTGTTTTTTTGTCGTTTCAGTTATAAAAAATGATTCGGCAGGTTCCGTCATACTATGATTCATATCTTCGATGTAGATTAAAACCTCTTGTTTTTGAACAGGATCTCCTGGCACTGGCACTGGGACAGTCGGTTCATAATCAATTGTTATATCTTTAACTACCGTTTTGGGCGGTTTTTCTTCTTTTCCTTTTGAAATAATGACTGATACCTTATCGCCTTTTTTCAGTTCTGTTCCAGCCTTTGGTGTTTGTGAAATTACCATGCCAGCAGGAATTTTTTCATCATATTTTTCTTCTGAGACATTTAAAGTCAGCCCTACTAATAAGGCATAATCCTCGGCCCCTTTTAAATTGTATTCGGTTAGGTCCCTTAGGACGATTATTTCAGGTCCTTTACTGACTTCAAATTCTAATACAGTATCTTCAGGAATAATTTCTTCACCTCCTGAAGGGTTTTGGCTAATAATGGTTCCTGGGTCACTATCATCGTATTTCTCAGTTTTCAAAATATCTTTAAAACCCCTGTCTTCTAATAAACGGAAAATATCATCATATATCCGGCCAACATAATTAGATAGCTCAATTTTTTCTTTACCAGTACTTATATATAAATTAACTTTTGCGTTCTCCTTGACTGTACTGCCAATTTCGGGGTCGGTTTTGATAACCTTTCCTTCAGCCACCAGATCATCAGGAATTTCAACCTGTTTGTCAACCACTATTCCGCTGAGCTGAAGCTCAGAAATCGCATCATCAACATCCATCCCACTTACGTCAGGTATTTTGACGTCCTTAGCAGACAATAAATCAGGTAAAAATGTAACTGTTAATAGTCCGAGAATGGAAAGTATAAGGAAAGTCGAAATTAAGATCATCGGCCATTTTTTCCGCTTTTTCTTACTAGTTTTCTCCTTATTAGGTGTTTCCTTTTTGACCGGCAATATTTTATCATTACTATGCACTAATGTTTCATCAAGGTTTTTATGTGGACGGTCATCTGTTATGATTGGAATGGCTTTTGTTGCCTCATCATCAATTGGAATAATAAACTTCGGTTCATCCATTCTTTCTGGATTTAGTGCCGTCCTTAAATCCTCCTCCATTTCATCGACACTGTTATAACGATGGAATGGATCCTTTGCCGTTGCTTTTAGGACTATATTCTCTACACTTTGCGGTATAGTTGAATTCCACCTTCTAACAGAAGGTGTTTCTGACTGTAGATGTTTCAATGCAATCGAAACGGCTGATTCCCCTGAGAATGGAAGCCTGCCTGTTAAAATTTCGAACATGACAATCCCAAGTGAATAAATATCTGATTTCCGATTAGCCATTCCCCCACGAGCTTGTTCCGGTGATAAATAGTGGACAGAACCCAACACAGAATTTGTTTGGGTAATGCTTGTCGCACTTAAGGCCATGGCTATCCCAAAATCAGTAATTTTCACACTGCCATTAGGATCAATTAGAATGTTATGCGGCTTTATATCACGATGAATAATATGATTTTGATGGGCATGGGAAATTGCAGATGTTAATTGCATCATTATGTCTAATGCTTTTTCTACACGGAGTGACGAATGCTGGTTTATGTATTGCTTTAATGTTTGCCCATTCACATATTCCATAACAATATAGTAAAGAGAATCCTCTTCACCCACATCATAAATACTAACGATATTGGGATGGGTAAGACTTGTTGCAGATTGTGCTTCTCTATGAAAGCGTCGAATAAATTCTTCATCATTGGCAAAATCAAGGCGGAGCATTTTCACGGCAACTTCTCTGTCCAGTATCATATCATGTGCTAAATAGACATTGGCCATTCCGCCTCCGCCTATCATTTTAAGAATTTTATAGCGGCCGCTTATTCTTTTCCCAATAATCACTGCTCATCACCCAATTCAAAATCATTAGCATATTCTAATATGATCAGGGTAATATTGTCTTCTCCACCGTTATCATTTGCAATATTAATTAATGTGGAAGCCTTTTGTTCAAGTGATTCTTCATTTTGAAGAATACTTACCATTTCCTGTTCGTTGACTTTATTTGACAACCCATCAGAGCATAAAAGGAGAAAATCTCCTTCTTCGAACATTATCGTTTTTATATCGATTTTCACATCCTGTTCTGTTCCTAACGCTCTTAATATCCAATTTTTCCTGGGATGATGTTCTGCATCCTCTTTAGTGATTTGTCCAGTTCGGACTAACTCATTCACAAGTGTATGGTCCTCAGTTAGCTGCTGGAAGCCAGTATCATTTAAGATATAACAACGACTATCCCCCACATGTGCAATCGTTGTAAAATTTTCAGAAGCAATCACTGCCTCTATAGTAGTACCCATACCTTCGCATTCCACGTGACTTCTTGAATGGTCAAACAATAATTGATTAACCTGGAGAACATGGGTTTTCAGCCATGCTTCGGCTTGATCTGCTGTATGAATTCCTTCAGATTTCTCCCACATTTCTTGAAGATGCGTAACGCTCATGCTACTAGCAACATCACCAGCAAGGTGACCGCCCATGCCATCTGCTACGATGGCAAGACGGTGTCCATCCCGATTAACAAAAGTACCACCACTATCCTCATTATTCTGGCGAACTCTACCCTGGTCCGTTTTAAAAACAGCCTTCACTTTTGTCACCTCGTCTCCTCTTTCCGCTCCTTTGCACGAAGTTGCCCGCATGCTGCAGCGATATCTGAACCTTGCTCCCTGCGAATGGTTACATTAATACCTCGGTTTTTCAATGTTTTTTCAAAAGCAAAAATTTTGTCTCGTGGAGTCCGTACATAATCTCTTTCAGGAACATAGTTTACAGGAATTAGATTCACATGACATTTTAATCCTTTTAATAATATAGCTAACTCTTCAGCATGCTCGACTGAATCGTTTACACCGCCAAAAAGACCATATTCAAAGCTTATTCTACGACCTGTCTTATCGATATAATACCTTACTGCTTCCATTAAGTCATCTAGTTTATAAGCCTTATTAATAGGCATTAGCCTTGAACGTAATTCGGTATTGGGAGCGTGGAGAGAAATAGCAAAATTAATTTGTGTATTTTCATCTGCAAATTGATAAATTTTCGGAACGATACCACTTGTTGATACGGTTATATGGCGTGCTCCGATATTAAGAGCCTTTTCATGATTGATTATTTTTAAAAATGATAACATATTATCATAATTATCAAATGGCTCACCAATTCCCATGATAACAACTGAATTTACACGCTCATCTGTTTCATCAAGTGTTTGCTGAACTTTTACAACTTGTGCGACAATCTCTCCTGCCTCTAAGTGTCTTTTTAAGCCGCCTAATGTAGAGGCACAAAAAGTACACCCTATTCGGCAGCCTACCTGTGTCGTAACACAAACGGAGTTTCCATAATCATGACGCATTAGCACCGTTTCAATGGAGTACCCATCTTGAAGTTCAAAAAGGAATTTTATGGTTCCATCAGATGATGTTTGTTGAATCGCCGTATTTAATGTTGTTAATTCAAAATGGCTAGCAAGCTTATCTCTTAAGCCCTTTGATACATTACTCATATCCTCAAATGATGTAATTCGTTTTTTATAAAGCCATTCATAGATTTGTTCGGCACGGAATGCCTTTTCAGCATTTTCAGTCAGCCAATTCTTTAATTCGTTAAGCTGCAATGAATAAATTGATTTCTTCTTAATTTCCTTAGCTGTGTTTGTCTCAGTTGTATTTAATTGTTCCAACTGTTACACCTTCTTCCTTAAAACTGCAATATAGAACCCATCTGACCCAAGATCTTGTGGGAATATCTGTACATCAAAACCTGTAATCAATGGTTGGATAGCTTCAGGCATCCTGTTTTTAAATGATAAATCTCCTTCGAATTCAGGGTTATTCTCTAGGAATGTCTTAACCGTGTATTCATTTTCCTCTTTATCTACTGTACAAGTACTATAGACAAGGATGCCATCCTTTTTCAATAAAGGGGATACGGACATTAATAAGTCTTGCTGGATCGTACTTAACCTCTCAATATCCTTCTCTGTTTTTGTATATTTCATATCAGGCTTTCTCCTCATTACTCCAAGACCCGAGCACGGAGCATCCAGAAGGATACGATCAAATGATTCTTTGTTGAATTTTTCCTGTATTTGTCTGGAATCAGAAACGCTTGTTTTTATATTTTCTAACCCTAGTCGCTTGGCATTATCATTGATTAATCTGACTTTGTGCTGATGGAGATCAACCGATATAACTTCTCCCGTATTATCCATTTTTTCAGCGATATGTGTACTTTTACCACCTGGTGCTGCACAAGCATCAAGGATAAATTCGTTTTGCTTTGCTCCTAATGCATAGGCGGCGAGCATTGAGCTTTCATCTTGAATAGTAAACATTCCATATTTAAAAGCAATAGTAGACGCTAAATTCCCCTTTAACGATCTGATCGCCTCAGGAATAATTGGACTTTTCTCGATTTGAAAACCATCTTCTTCTAAGATCGCAACACATTCATCTCTTGAAATTTTCGTGAGATTAACTCTAGCTGTTTGCAATGGTGCTGTTAGGTTTACTTCACACATTTCTTTTGTTTTTTCATAGCCAAATTGGTTTACCCATCGGGTAATTAGCCATTCTGGGTGGCTAGTTTCAAGTGATAGTCTTTTGTTTGGGTCCGTGATTTCCTCCATGGATGGGAGCCCTTCTCTTTGAATACTCCGCAATACTCCATTTACCAAACTTGCTATCCCCTTATGACCACGACTTTTGGCAATTTCTACTGCTTCGTAGATCGCTGCTCTGTCCGGAATTCGATCGAGATAAATCATTTGATAAAGCGTTAGTCTAAGTAAATGATGAACCCAATTGGCTAACTTTTTATTATCTTTGACAAAAGGCTCTAAATAATAGTCAAGTGCCATTCTTCTTTGTAAGGTTCCATACGTCAATTCCGTTAGCAGTCCGACGTCCTTAGGAGACAATTCGTGTTTTTCAATTGTATTATTAAGAAGTAAATTGCTGTAAGATTGGTTTTTCTCAATAGCAACTAAACTATCCATTGCGATTGCCCGTACATTATTTATTGTTGATGTCATTTTATTCTCCCAGCTTGGTGCCTATTGAAATTTTTGAACCCCGTAAAAATTGTTCACTCATCATTTTTGTTTTTCCAGAGGGCTGAAGTTCAATGATTTTGATTGCCGTTTCATTACCGGTTGATACCGAAAAGCCATCCGATTCTATATTAATAATTGTTCCAGGTACTTCCACATTCTGTCCAGATACCTTTTCTGCCCGCCATATTTTTAAGACCTGGCCATTCAGGGTTGTAAACGCAACTGGCCATGGATTTAGAGCACGGATATGATTAAAGATTTCTTCACCTGATTTTGTCCAATTAATTTTTTCTTGTTCTCGCTTAATATTGGCAGCAAATGTGGCTTCTTCATTGTTTTGAGGCTTAGGCGTCAGACGCCCTTCCAAAAGAAGCGGCAAGGTTTCTGCCAATAATTTTGCCCCGGCTGTACTTAATTTAATGTGCAATGTACCAACATTGTCCTCTTCAGCAATTGGGACTTCAATACTTGTTAAAATATCCCCAGCATCTAATTTTTCAACCATATACATGATGGTAACACCTGTTTTTTGTTTTCCTTGCATAATGGCATAATGAATAGGAGCACCACCACGAAGTTCCGGGAGCAGGGATGCATGAACATTTATACAACCGTATTTAGGCGCTTCTAACAGCTTATTGGGTAGGATTTGCCCAAACGCAGCAGTAACAATTAAATCTGGATTCAAGGAAAGGATTTTTTCAAGTTCTTCTTCTTGACGGATTTTTTCTGGTTGAAAGACAGGAATAGAATGTTTCAAGGCTTCTACCTTAACCGGGGGAGGTGTTAAAATCTTTTTTCTTCCCACCGGTCGATCTGGTTGTGTAACTACTCCAATGACATCATATCCATCTTTAATCAGTTGTTGTAAGATTGGCACAGAAAAATCTGGAGTACCCATAAAAACAATTTTCGTCATTCAACTTCTACTCCTTTTAACTCATCTTCCTCGAGATATCTCGTCACTTTAGATGTAAATAAAATCCCGTCCAGATGATCGATTTCATGTTGAATCGCCCTTGCTAGGAATTCTTCTGCTTCTAATGTGTATTTTCTGCCTTTACGGTCAAATGCTTCAATTTTAACAAAATTGGGCCTTGTCACTTCACCGAATAATCCAGGGAAACTTAAACAACCTTCTGGTCCAGTTTGTTCACCGGATGTTTCTAATATTTCTGGGTTAATCATTTCGATTGTCCCTAATTCATCATCGATATCAACAATTGCGATGCGTGCGTCCAATCCAATTTGAGGAGCAGCTAGTCCCACCCCATCATATTCAATCATCGTGTCATACATATTATCAAGTATTTTTGCAAGCTTTTTATCAAACTTAATCACTGGCTTGCAAGTCTGCTCAAGTATCTCAGCAGGGTAATTTATTACTTTGAGTATAGGCAAATTATTTCCCCCAATAATTCCATTCTTATATAGGCGTTTTAAATTTATTAATTGCTTACATTTTCACCAAAAATGCGAAATAATAACCTTTGATGACCAGGTTACCTTTGGCTAACTTACATTAATATAAATGGATTTACATCTATTGAAACCAATAAGCCGCTTTTAGTATCTTTCTGGTGTTGATCCAAGATGGTTTTTAACATTTTTGTCAAGTTCGGTTCCCGCTTGTATTTTATCAGACATTGATAGCGATATCTATTATTAATCCTAGGAATCGGCGAGGCTGCAGGTCCTAAAACGACGGCATCCTTTGAAACCTGTGAACGTACATAATTAACAATTTTCTCTGTCGCTGTAACGACAGTCATCAATTGGTCATGACTGACTGTTATGAGGGACAGATAATAGAAGGGTGGATAATGATGGGTTTTTCGAATCATCATTTCTCTTTGGTAAAAGAGATCATAATCCTGTGTTCCCGCAAGTTCGACACTATAGTGTTCAGGGGTGTAGGTCTGAATGATGACCTCCCCCGGCAATTGATGACGTCCCGCTCTTCCGCTTACCTGTGTTAATAATTGAAAGGTTTTTTCAGACGCACGGAAATCAGGTAAATGCAGCATCGTATCAGCCGAAAGCACACCAACTAGGGTGATATTTGGAAAATCCAGCCCTTTTGCAATCATTTGAGTCCCGAGGAGAATATCTGCTTTGCCATTCTGAAAATCAGTTAATAATCGTTCATGTGAGCCCTTTCGACCAGTTGTATCAACATCCATCCGAATAACCCTTGCTTCTGGGAGAATTTTACCAAGCTCGTCCTCTACCTTTTGAGTACCAGTCCCAAAATACCGAATATAATCACTGGAACACTCCGGGCATTGCTTAGGAACATGGCTTTCATACCCGCAATAATGGCATTTCATTTGTTCATTTACTCGGTGGTAGGTAAGCGATATGTCGCAGTTTGGGCAGTTCATCACATAACCGCAGTCCCGGCACATTACAAATGACGAATGACCCCGTTTATTTAAAAATAAAACCGATTGTTGTTTTTTTTCTATTCGGTCCTTTAGCATATCAAAAAGCTTACGTGAAAACATTGACCGATTTCCGTCACGAAGCTCCTCACGCATATCAATGATCTCTACTGAGGGCAGGGTTTGATTATTCATCCGGTTAGGGAGCGATAATAGATGATACACCTTCTTTTGAGCCCTGGCAAACGACTCGAGTGATGGGGTAGCGCTTCCGAGCACAACTGGACAGTTATACGTTTTAGCTCTTTCAATTGCAACATCCCTAGCATGATATCGAGGCATATCCTCCTGCTTATAACTTGTTTCGTGCTCTTCATCAATAATAATAATTCCTAAGTTCTCAAATGGGGCAAAAATCGCTGATCTTGCTCCTACAGCTACTTTTACTTCTTTACGTTGAATCTTCCGCCACTCATCATATTTTTCTCCAGCTGACAAACCGCTGTGCAAAACAGCCACTAAGTCCCCAAATCTCCCTTTAAAACGATTCACCATTTGGGGGGTGAGCGATATTTCTGGTACAAGCACTATTGCTTCCTGTCCTCTTTCAATAACTTCTTGAATGGATTGGAGGTAAATTTCGGTTTTTCCGCTTCCTGTTACACCATAGAGCAAGAATACCTCATGTCGATTTGATTCAATCGCGTTTAGAATCGGCCCAATCACGGTCTGCTGGGAATTTGTTAATGGTAAGGGCTTTGTTCGTTTAAAGGTCCTATGTTCAAACGGATCGCGGTAAACCTCCATTTCATACTCAGTAAGAAGTTTCTTTTCTACAAGTGCCTTAACAGTTGAAGATGTCGTATTTAATTCAGCGACAAGCTGCCTCAATTCGACTGGTTCGAAATGATTGATAAAATAGCTCAATACTAGTTTTTGCTTTTCAGCTTTTGCTGGAAATCGTACTACTTCATCTTTCAATTCAGCAAGAGATACAAGTGGGCGGACAAACTTACGCTGTTTCTTTTTGACCTTCTCCTTAACGATGTAAAGGACTTCAAGTTTACCTTTTGCTGCTTCCTTTTGTAATAAGGGAACCACTCCATTATTCAAAGCATCTTCCCAGTCAATCATTGGATTGTTTTCAAAAAGAGTTTGAAGGGGTTCTGATAAATCAGCAGCCTCCACCCCTGCAGTAATCTTCACTTTTTTTTCGTATTTAGCTTTTAACGCGGCTGGAAGCATAACCTGAAAAGCAAAGATTTTAAAACAAAGTGTATTCTCAGTTAGCCAGTCGCCCAGGTCAAGTAAATCCTTGTTTAAGATTGGCTCAAGATCCATGGGCTCGATAATTTCTCTTAATTTTTTAAATTCAGATTGTGTTTTAAGCGATGTGACAAATCCTTGGATTTTTCTCGGACCAAACGGAACGATTACCCTCATTCCCGGCTGGATTGTTCCCCACCACTGCTCTGGAATTAAATAATCGAACGCTCTATCCGTTTGTTTTGCCGGTACATCCACAATCACACTAGCTATTTCCATTTTCATCCATATCCTTCAATAAGGAAGTAATTTCTTTGATAATCCTTTTTGCTACATCACTTTTTGACATAATCGGTAAATCTATATTTGAGCCAGACCGTTTGAAAAGTGTGACAATATTTGTATCTGTCCCAAACCCTGCCCCTTCCGCTTTCACATTGTTTGCAACGATCATATCCGCATTTTTCGCATTTAATTTTTTCCTTGCATATTCTTCAACATTTTCCGTTTCAGCTGCAAAGCCTACAAGCACTTGGTTCTTCTTTCTCTTACCCAACTCAAGCAGGATATCTTTCGTTCGTTCCAACTCTATACTCGAGTCACCGGCTTGTTTCTTTACCTTATGATCAAATGTAATTTTTGGACGGTAATCGGCAACGGCGGCTGTTTTAATGACTACATCCGCAGAGTCATAATACTTCAACACAGCATTGAACATTTCTTCAGCGCTCTCGACCTTTACCACTTCCATACCTAATGGAGCCGGCAACCCAACCGGTCCCGAAACTAATACAACATGGGCACCTTGTTTTTTTGCCTCAGCTGCAAGGGCATAACCCATTTTCCCTGTTGAATGATTGGAAATAAAACGAACAGGATCAATCTTTTCCCGTGTTGGCCCCGCTGTAACCACAACTGTTTTTCCTCTTAAGGTTTGTTGGAATTGATCGGAAAAAAATTGTTGTACGAGCTGGACGATTTTTTCCGGCTCTTCCAAACGGCCCTTCCCTACATATCCACAGGCAAGATAACCTTCACTTGGTTCAATAAATTTATATCCGTACTCAGCCAATATTGAGAGGTTCTTTTTCACAGCAGGATGGTCGTACATATGCACATTCATCGCAGGGGCAATCCAGACTGGTGAGGTTGCTGCAAGCAGGACCGTTGTTATCATATTATCGGCTATTCCACCAGCTATTTTTCCCATCGTATTTGCTGTAGCAGGAGCAACAAGGATTAAATCCGCCCAATCAGCTAAATCAATATGGGCAATGACACGCGGATTTTTTTCGTCAAAGGTATCTACATATACTTCATTACGGGATAACGCCTGAAAAGTTAATGGGGTAACAAATTTCTGTGCAGATTCACTTAAAATGACTTTTACATGAGCACCAGCCTGAACAAGCTTACTTGTTAGTGCCGCTGCCTTATATACGGCGATTCCGCCTGTAACACATAATAATATTTTTTTATCCTGTACCATTATTGGATTCCCCCGCTTCTCGTTCATTTCACTCTTTCTTTATTATGCTAGAATAAAAGCAATTTTTCACCTTTTTCCACTCGTAATTCGACAAATTCTACATAACGAGGATAACCAAAATAAAAAAGGCTGACATGTAAGGATTTCCCCTTTTGTCAGGCCTTCTCTCAGAAATTTACTGTCAATCAATACCTATTTAAGACTACTCAGCAGATGTGTCTGCTTTATTAGAAATTCGGTAGGTTAGTTCACCGCTGTATATTTCCTCTAGTGCTTTTCCAACATGTTTATGGGAAACGTATTTTGGCAATCTTTCATCTCTTACCTGGGACATCACGCGAGCGCGCTTCGCAGCTACGGAAACAAGCGAGTATTTCGAATCAATTTTCTCAAGCAGCGAATCAATAGAAGGATATAACATTATAATTCAACCTCCAGCAATTTTTTATAGCGGTGTTCAACACGTTCTCTGCGGCAATGCTCCGCAGTAACAATGGATTTCACGCGTTCACAGGCGCGCTCCACTTGATCATTTTCAACAACATAATCATATAATTCCATCATTTCAATTTCTTCGCGAGCTGAAAGCAGGCGGTTTTGTATGATGTCATCTGTTTCCGTTCCTCTTGTTACAATCCGGTTCTTTAGTTCAGATAAACTTGGCGGCATAAGGAAAATAAATAATCCTTCAGGGAACTTTTCTCGTACCTGACGGGCACCCTTTACTTCAATCTCTAAGAAGACGTCTTTTCCAGCATCCAGAGTGGAACGAACATAGTCAACAGGGGTACCATAATAATTCCCGACAAATTCGGCATACTCTAACAGTTTGCCCTGTTCAATTAATTGTTCAAACTCTTCTCTTGACTTAAAAAAGTAATCCACTCCATCAATCTCCCCATCTCGAGGTGAGCGGGTTGTCATTGAAATGGAGTATTCAAAAGCTGTATCCGGATGGGAAAAAATTTCTTTCCGAACCGTTCCTTTTCCAACCCCGGAGGGCCCAGAAAGTACAATCAGCAATCCTTTTTCCTGCATTTCATAAATCCTACCCTTCATCAATTATTTCATCACGATCAGCTAAGCGGTGCGCTACCGTTTCAGGTTGTACAGCTGATAGAATAACATGATCACTATCCATAACAATCACCGCTCGTGTCCGCCTACCGTATGTGGCATCAATTAATGCTCCCCGGTCCCGGGCATCTTGAATAATTCTTTTTATTGGAGCAGATTCAGGGCTGACAATTGAAATAATTCGATTGGCAGAAACGATATTTCCAAATCCAATATTAATTAATTTTATCGACATGGTACTCATCCAATCATTAATAATATATTTTGACCGTCTCAAACAGTTTCTAAACAAGGTTCACTCGATATTTTGAACCTGTTCTTTTAGCTTCTCAAGTAGACTTTTAATATCTACAACCTTTTTAGCAATGTTTGAATCGTTTGCTTTTGAACCAATGGTATTTGCTTCTCTATTCATTTCCTGGACGATAAAATCTAATTTTCTTCCAATTGGTTCCATGCTCTCAAGGGTTTGCAAGAATTGTTGAAAATGGCTTTTTAATCGTGTGACTTCTTCATTTATATCTGCTTTATCAGCAAAAACGGCGACTTCCGTCAAGATCCTCGTTTCGTCCAATTGCCCATTAACAAACTCTTCCATTCTTTTTGTTAAACGCTCTTTAAAGGATTGAACAACTAGTGGAGCAAATTTCTGGAGTTCAAAAACATGTGATTCTAATTGAGATAAAATGGCGAGCAAATCCTTTTTTAATTCTTCACCTTCTGCCATCCGCATTTGTGTTAAAAACTTGGCAGCTTCTTCTGTTGCAGCCAGAACTAGATTATCAAGTTCTTCATTGCCAGCTTCACTTTCTTCAATATGTAAAAGTTCACTTCTACTTAGCAAATTCTGAAGTGTTAACGTTCCTTCAACATCATATTTTTCACGAGCCTGTTTGATAAATTGATAATACTCATCTAGCAGTTTCCAATCCACGATGACTTTGCGGGTTACGACGCCTTCACCCTCTAAGCTAACATAAACTTCTACCCTTCCACGGCGGATATACTGATTAAGTTTCTTTTTCATTCTATCTTCTATTTTTAAAAGCTGCCTTGGCATGCGGATATTCATTTCACAGAAACGGTGGTTCACTGTTTTTACTTCCACATTGACAGAGAAGCAATCTGATTCTGTTTTAGCTCTTCCAAAGCCTGTCATACTTATAACCATTTTTGTGCACATCCAATCTTCTGAAAAATTGATCGGCTAGCTATATTTTTCAAAAAAGACAAAAGGTAATAGAGTGGAATCTATTACCTTTTGGATTATAACACACTTTATTTTGTTTTTCTTAACAAAAATGACCCAGCTAGTAAAAAAGTTGGTATCGATGATAAACCAACAATCAACAGCCAATCCTTAGCTGCTACCGGCAGTGTGTGAAAAATAGGCTGTAATGGCGGGTAATAAATAACGACAAACATCAATGCAAGTGAAGATAAAACGGCCCAAACAAGGTACTGATTTCCGAAAGGATTTCTCGAGAGCACTGATTTCTCACTGCGGCAATCAAAAACATGAATCAGCTGAGCCATGACAAGTGTTGCAAAGGCAACAGTTTGTGCATATTGCAACTTGGAAGGATCGTTATTGTAAACAATCATAAAGGATAGTAATGTTACCAGCCCTATTAGGAAGCCACGTGACACAACCTTCCAGCCCAGACCTCGCGAGAAAACACCTTCATTTGGACTGCGGGGTTTACGTTTCATTACATTTTCTTCAGGTCGATCGAGCCCTAGTGCCATAGCCGGCAACCCATCAGTAACCAAATTCACCCAGAGGATTTGGATAGGAATAAGCGGCAGAGGCAGCGCTAAAATCATCGCAAACAACATGACCAAAATTTCACCAACATTAGAAGCCAACAAGTATCGAACAAATTTACGAATATTTTCATAGATATTTCTGCCTTCCACTATCGCAGCCTTAATCGTGGCAAAGTTATCGTCCAACAAGATAAGAGAGGAAGCTTCTTTGGCGACATCTGTCCCGGTAATCCCCATAGCGACTCCAATATCAGCGGCTTTAATAGCTGGCGCATCGTTCACACCATCACCCGTCATGGCGACAATATGTCCGCGATTTTGTAATGCTTTGACAATTTTCAGTTTATGCTCTGGTGAAACCCTTGCAAAAACTGAAACATCATCGACTATTTCTTCAAGCTCTTCGACTGTCATTTCAGATAATGCATTCCCATCAATGACCTTGCTTTTATTCGTTATAATTCCAAGTTGGGAGGCAATCGCTTTTGCAGTGATGACATGGTCACCCGTTATCATGACAGTTTTAATACCTGCTTCTTTACATTCCTTTACAGCCTTTTTCACTTCAGGTCTCGGCGGGTCAATCATTCCTTGAATACCAATAAGCGTTAAATTTTTCTCAGCTTCTCGTTCACTTAAAATAATCGTATTAGCCTGTATTGGTTTAAAGGCAATCGCGATCGTTCGAAGTGCCTGTGATGCGAGTCCATTTATTGCCTCCTGAACCTTCACTTGTGTCTCTTTATTTAAAAATTGTGTTCTCTCGTCCCAAAGAACGGATTCACTTATATCTAAAATGACGTCCGGTGCCCCTTTTGTGACTATAAAATGCCGTCCCTGCTTGTCTTTAACGTGAATACTCATCATTTTTCTGGTTGAGTCAAACGGGAATTCATTTATGATCGTAAACTCATCTAATAATTTGGGACGATCAAAACCTGCTTTCATTGCACTTACCAACAGTGCCCCTTCGGTTGGGTCTCCGTCAAGAATATAATCATCATCCTTAATGACTAAATCTGAATGATTACATAACATCCCAAAAATTAGCATTTGCTGCAATGCCTTTTCATCTTTAGGATTAATATTGCGTTCATTTCTATAGAAATTCCCTCGCGGCTGATACCCTACCCCATCAACTGTCCAAGTTTGACCCCCACTCCATAAATGGGTAACCGTCATTTTGTTTTGTGTCATTGTTCCCGTTTTATCGGAACATATGACCGAAGCACAGCCAAGTGTTTCTACCGCGGGCAATTTCCTGACAATGGCATTTTTCTTAATCATTTTTTGCACACCGAGGGATAATGCCACTGTCACGATTGCCGGCAGCCCTTCAGGTATGGCCGCAACTGCAAGAGAAACACCTGCTAAAAACATCTCATAAATGTCGTGTCCCCGCAAAACTCCAACCACTACAACCAGAACAGTTAATAGTAAGGCTACTGTAATTAGTATTTTTCCCAGCTGCTCTAAGCGGCGTTGCAATGGAGTATCTTGCGCCTCTGCATTTTGAAGCAAATCTGCAATTTGTCCCATTGCTGTTTTCATACCTGTTGCAATGACGACTCCTATCCCGCTTCCCCTCGTAATCATCGTACCCATAAATGCGATATTCTCCATATCTCCTATGCCAGGGTTAGGGTTAGTCAGGATTTCTATATGCTTGGAAACAGGGACGGATTCTCCTGTAAGCGCTGATTCTTCAATTTCTAAACTTTTTGACTCAATCACACGGACGTCGGCACCGATACGGTCCCCACTAACAAACTTCAAAATATCCCCTACCACAATTTCTTTCGAAGGAATTTTGATCCACTGACCATCCCGGAGCACAGAGACTTGTGGTGCAGATAATGCCTTTAATGCCTGTAGTGATTTCTCTGCCCGCCTTTCTTGAAAAAAACCAAGAAAGCCATTGATAATGACGATGGCAATAATAGCAATGGCATCAATATATTCGCCAAGCAATCCGGAGATTAAGGTAGCTGCGAGAAGAACTAAGACCATAAAATCCTTAAATTGACTAAAAAATAAGAGTAAAGCTGATTGCTTTTCTCCTTCGTCCAACTCATTTAGACCGTGCAAATTAATTCTCTTTTTTACTTCTTCCTGTGATAATCCAGAAGAAAAGTCGGTTTCTAGAGACTTTTCTACTTGTTCTATCTGCATTTCATGGAATTTCATCCGACCATCTCACTTCCCCCTTTAAATACCTATAAATACCTGCTCTAAAGAAAGCTTATTCAGGGTCGTCCAAAAAAATGCTATGATATAGTGAAAGATAAATTAGAGAATAAATGGAACCCTATTGATTGGAGCGGAAATCAACGTGCACGTTTAACAGAGTAAAAATAAGACAGTATATTTTTAGTAAGCTATAATTAAATTCATATGAATGTAGTAAAGGATGTTTTCCATGTCATTTGATGGTTTATTTACAAAAGCAATGGTCGATGAACTTGTTCGTTCCTTGAAGGGCGGACGAATCAATAAGGTTCACCAACCCTATAAAAATGAAGTAATTCTCACGATTCGTGCGAATGGAGTTAATCAAAAGCTGCTTTTATCAGCACACCCAAGCTACGCGCGGGTCCAATTCACGAATGAGGCATACGATAATCCTAGTGAAGCCCCGATGTTCTGTATGCTGCTTAGGAAACATATTGAGGGGTATATTTTAGAGGATATATATCAAGTAGAAACAGACCGGATGATAGTACTTGAAATAAAGGGCAGAAATGAGATTGGTGATATTAGCTATAAACAATTAATTATTGAAATTATGGGCAGGCATAGCAATATCGTACTGGTAGATAAAACACGAAATGTCATTCTTGATAGTATCAAACATGTTTCCTTTGCCGTTAATAGCCACAGGGCCATTTTGCCAGGACAACCTTATGTATTTCCACCAGAACAGCATAAGCAAAATCCGTTTCATTCGAGCGAAG
The DNA here is from genome assembly GCF_051842875.1 of Neobacillus sp. C211. Taxonomy (NCBI): domain Bacteria; kingdom Bacillati; phylum Bacillota; class Bacilli; order Caryophanales; family Bacillaceae; genus Neobacillus; species Neobacillus sp. C211. The sequence continues at coordinate 54,067 of NZ_JBPXRO010000024.1, read as the reverse complement.
ATGAACTATTAAGAAAAATTGATTACAATGCAGGAAAACTCGACCGCCAATTAGTTGAGCAATTTGCAGGGATCTCTCCCCTTTTTGCCAAGGAAGTTATATTCCAAAGTGGTCTAGCCAATCGTTCTACAATACCGGGAACGTTTATTCGTATGATTAAAAAGGTGGAAACCGGTGAGATTTCTCCTTCGATTATATCGTCGGGCGGTAAGGACGCTTTTTACTTATTTCCCCTTGAGCATTTAAAAGGAGAAATAAAGACCTTCCCTACACTAAGTGAATTGCTTGACCGTTTTTATTTTGGCAAAGCGGAAAGAGACCGGGTTAAGCAGCAAGGAAATGATATTGAACGATTTATTCAAAATGAAAAAGAAAAGAATGAAAAGAAAATTAACAAACTGAAGGCTACTCTGAAAGAAGCAGAAAAGGCTGATCAATATCAACGCTCTGGCGAGTTGTTAACTGCCAATTTATATGCGGCTAAGAAAGGGATGCGTGATATTGAAGTTCTCGATTATTATGATGAATCTGGTGGAACGATTTTAATTCCGCTTGACCCCAGAAAGACACCATCTGAAAATGCCCAAAAGTATTTTTCAAAATACCAAAAGGCAAAAAATGCAGTTGAAATTGTCGTTGATCAAATTGAAAAGGCACAAGTCGAAGTAGCTTATTTTGATAATTTACTACAGCAGGTACAAGCTGCCTCTCCAAAGGATATTCAAGAGATTCGTGAAGAATTAGTTGAGGGTGGCTATATCCGCGAACGGCAGAAAAAGAAATTGAAAAAGGCTCAGAATGTTAAACCAATTTTAGATCACTTCTTATCTACAGATGGGACGGATATCATCGTTGGAAAAAATAATAAACAAAATGACTATTTAACAAATAAGCTGGCAGCAAGGGATGAGATTTGGCTCCATACGAAAGATATTCCCGGCTCACACGTGGTGATACGCAGCAAGGAACCATCTGATGAAACGATTCGTGAGGCTGCCGCTTTAGCCTCTTATTATAGTAAAGCGAGGAATTCAAGCTCTGTTCCTGTCGACTTTACGAAGGTCCGGTTTGTTAAAAAACCTAGCGGTGCAAAGCCTGGATTTGTGATTTATGACAATCAACAGACGGTTTATGTAACGCCGGATGAAGAATTAGTGCTGAAATTGAAGAAATAGAAGAAAAAGAGGGCACCCGGTAGAACTTGGATGCCCTCTTTTTCTATTTATCAGCGGATATTACCTGTATATCAGCGAAAACACATGATTTATCAGCGTTAAATTCATTTTATCACCGTATTTTCGATTATATCAGCGAATCTGTTTCAACGAACTGTTTGCTCCATTCAGATGGATCTTTCCTCCATAAAAGCAGACTTTTCTGATCCTCTGCCGTAACGTTGCCTTTTGAAATCGCTACTTCTATTAATGTCGGAAAATCAGTCAAAGAAATACTCTTAATCCCGTTTTCCTGAAGCAGTTCTCTTCCTTTTTCCAGCCCATATGTAAAAATGGAGACAACTCCAAGCACTTCACAGCCTGCTTCACGTAATGCTTGAACTGCCGTAATCACACTGCCCCCTGTTGAAATTAAATCCTCAACAACGACAACTTTTTGACCTGATTCAACCTTGCCTTCAATCTGATTTCCTTTGCCATGCCCCTTTGCCTTTGAACGAACATAGCACATTGGTAAATCCATTAGCTCACTCACCCACGCTGCATGTGGGATCCCAGCTGTCGCCGTACCAGCAATAACTTCAGCTTCTGAAAAATTCTCAAGGATGAGTTTTTGCAAGCCAGCAGCAATTTCTCTTCTAACGGCCGGGAATGAGAGTGTTAACCGATTATCACAATAGATTGGTGACCGGAGCCCTGATGTCCAAGTAAATGGATCCTGTGGCTTTAAGGCAACCGCATTAATTTCTAATAATCTTTCAGCAATCACGTGTTTCATTGTCGTATCCCCTTCCATGCTTCCATCCATTTTTCATAGCTTTTCACTGGGTCAACTGACCGAGTAATCGAACGCCCCACAACAATAGAACTTACCCCCGAATTTCTCGCAAATTCCGGTGTAGCCACTCGCTTTTGATCTCCAACCTGATCAGACTCCATGCGAATTCCTGGGCATACGGTCAAAAACGATTGCCCAGCTTTCTCCCTAATAAAAGCAGCTTCCCATGCAGAGCAGACGATACCGTCCAGGCCAGCTTCTTTTGTAAGTAACGCATAATGTAAAACGGATTCTTCCAATGAAACAGGAATGAGCTGTTCTTTATTCATTTGCTCTTCTGATGTACTCGTCAACTGTGTTACCGCGATGCAATCAGGTCGTTTCCGTCCTGCAGAAGTCCCTGCCTCCAGTCCTTCAAGTGCAGCTGCCATCATCTCTTTTCCCCCTGCAGCATGAACATTAACTAAGTCACATTCCAATCGGGCAAGCCCCTTCATCGCACTTTTCACAGTGTTCGGAATATCATGAAGCTTTAAATCCAGAAAAATATGATGACCTTTTTCTTTTAATTGATGAACGATTGAAGGGCCTTCTTGATAAAATAACTCCATACCAACTTTCACAAAAAGCTCCTTGCCTTCAAAAGGCTGCAAAAAACGATTCACTTCGCTGCCATTAGCAAAATCAAGCGCGATGATAAGTGAGTTGTCCATCTTCTTTCCAGCTCCTTCCTGTACATTCACTGATGTGTTCAAAGCCTAATTTTTCTAGTAAAGCTGGTAATTCCTCAATAATGGTCGGACATACGAAGGGATCCACAAAATTTGCAGTTCCAACTGCTATGGCACTTGCGCCTGCATAGAAATACTCAATCACATCAGCAGCCGACTCAATTCCACCCATGCCAATAATCGGAATGGATACAGCCTGACTGACTTCATAAATCATCCGTATGGCAACAGGTTTAATAGCAGGACCTGATAAGCCGCCTGTACGATTGGCTAAAATCGGTTTGCCCGTTTTTAAATCAAGCCTCATCCCAACAAGTGTATTTATCATGGTTAAACCATCGGCGCCCCCAGCTTCCACCGCTTTCGCCATATCCACAATATTAGTAACATTCGGTGACAATTTCACATACACCGGTACTTCGGAAACTTCCTTTACCTTCCGGGTTAATTGCTTAGCTACTTCAGGTATTGTACCAAATGCAATTCCTCCCGTTTTCACATTTGGACAAGAGATATTTAGTTCTAATGCATGCACATTTGGCGCTTTTGAAATACGGCGAGCAACCTCCACATAATCCTCTTCGAGTGAACCTGCAACATTTGCGATAATCGGGACATCGTACTGGGAGAGCCAAGGCAGCTCCGCGCCTAGTACTTTTTCAAGGCCTGGATTTTGCAATCCGATTGCATTTAACATCCCTGATGTTGTTTCTGCTACCCTTGGGGTTAAATTTCCGAACCGCGGTTCTACTGTTGTGGCTTTAATCATAATCGCGCCCAATACACTCAAATCATAAAATTGGCTGTACTCCCGTCCAAATCCAAAACATCCCGAGGCAGGCATGATAGGATTTTTCAGTTTTAAACCTGGTAATTCGATGTTCAAACGGCTCATATCAATACCTCCCCGGCGCGAAAAACGGGCCCATCGCTGCATACCTTTTTATAGGCAACTCCGGTTGGGTCTTCTTTACTTTTACACACGCAGGCAAAGCATGCCCCAATTCCGCAGCCCATTCGTTCTTCTAATGATAAAAACATTTTTTTATCCGAATAACTTTGTTCAATCGCCTTTAACATTGGTGTTGGACCGCATGTATAAATACAATCAAATCGTAAATCCTTCATGACATCTGTTACAAATCCTTTCCTTCCATAGGAACCGTCAACAGTAGTCACATAGGTTTCGCCATTTTCTAAAAATTCCTTTTCGTAAAAAACCGCCGTTTCCGTTTGAAAGCCTAGGACATGGATAACCTTTACACCTTTTTCGACTAATTGGTTAGAAAGTTCATATAGTGGCGGAACACCGATTCCACCGCCAACAAGCAAGGCTGTCTCACCTTTGCTGACCTCATCGACAGGAAAGCCATTGCCGAGCGGTCCAAGGATGTCAAGTTGCTTCCCTGGACCCAATTCTGCTAGCATTGTTGTTCCTCTACCTTCCTTGCGATAGATCATGGTCATGCTCTTTTGTTTTTTATCGAAGGAAGAGATACTAATGGGCCTTCGTAAAAGCGGGTCCCACCCATTTGAGACCCTAATATGCACGAATTGACCCGGGGCACTAATTTGTCCGACCAATTCTCCCTTTACAGTAAGCTCATATATGTCTGCAGCAATTTCTTTTTGGCTGCTGATTTTGCATAACTCTTTTTTAATCAAGCAAAGACAGCCTCCTTTTTCACTGAATCCATCGCTTCAGCCGAGAAGTTCATCGACTCAATCACTTTTAGGATAGCATCTGCTGTGTCTAATGAAGTTAAACACGGAACTCCATTTTCAACGGCTTCCCGGCGAATTCTAAACCCGTCGCGTTGCGGTTGTTTACCTTTGGTCAGTGTATTAATTATAAATTGCGCTTCGCCATGTTGAATGACATCCAAAAGAGTCTTTCCTACCGAACCAATCTTTCCGACCTCTTTGACTCTTAGTCCAGCCGCCTCTAAAACAGCTGCTGTACCAATCGTTGCCATTAAACGATAGCCGTTAGCGGAAAATCGCTTCGCCAGCTTTAAGGCTTCCTGCTTATCTTTATCTGCTACAGTAAACAATACCGTCCCAAACTTTTGGATATTCATACCTGAAGCAACTAATCCTTTATAAAGAGCTTTTTCAAGCGTTACATCCTTACCCATTACTTCCCCTGTCGATTTCATTTCCGGTCCGAGGGTTATATCCACACTTTTGAGCTTTGCAAAGGAGAAAACAGGAACCTTTACGAAAACCCCTTCTTTTTCAGTGGCAAGACCAGGAATGTACCCTTGATCAACAATCGATACGCCCAAAATTGCTTTAGTGGCTATTTTCGCCATTGGAAGATTCGTTATTTTGCTTAAGAATGGAACCGTACGGCTTGAACGCGGATTAACCTCAAGCACATAGACTTGATCCCCTGCCAGAACGTACTGGATATTTAATAATCCGATAATTTTTAAGCCCTTTGCTAATTTCTCTGTATACTCCACAAGAGTTTGTTTTACTGTCTCAGTAAGAGTTTGCGGCGGATAAACAGCAATCGAATCACCAGAATGGACCCCCGCTCGCTCGATATGTTCCATAATTCCAGGTATTAGTACATTTTCTCCATCACAGATGGCATCTACTTCGATTTCTTTACCTGTTAAATAGCGGTCAATCAACACTGGATGATCTGGATTAATTTTTACAGCATTTTTCATGTAGTGTAGCAATTCCTCTTCATGGTAGACAATTTCCATTGCCCTTCCCCCAAGAACATAGGATGGGCGGACTAGAACAGGATATGCGATTTCGTTGGCAATCACCACCGCTTCTTCCACTGATAAGGCTGTTTTCCCTAACGGCTGCGGAATATTTAATTGTTGAAGAGCATGTTCAAACTTATCTCTATTTTCAGCACGGTCTATATCTTCAAGGCTTGTTCCAAGGATTTTGACCCCATTTTCAGCAAGATCTGCGGCAAGGTTGATAGCTGTTTGCCCGCCAAATTGGACCACAACCCCAATTGGATTTTCTAACTCAATAATACTCATGACATCTTCAATCGTCAGCGGCTCGAAGTAAAGCTTATCGGAAATACTGAAATCGGTGGATACCGTTTCAGGGTTATTATTAATAATAATTGCTTCATATCCTGCTTCCTTAATGGCTTTAACCGAATGAACAGTAGCATAGTCAAACTCAATTCCTTGACCAATACGGATAGGTCCCGACCCGAGAACAATCACACTTTTTCTGTCCGTTACGACCGACTCGTTTTCCTCTTCATACGTACCATAGTAATAAGGTGTTTCCGATTCAAATTCTGCTGCACAAGTATCAACCATTTTATAAACAGGGATAATCCCTAGGCTCTTGCGCAGGTTAAAAATCTCTTTTTCAGTACTATTCCAAAGTTCAGCGATTTTTTTATCAGTAAAACCTTTTTGCTTTGCTTCAAAAAGGATTTCGTTATCAAAAGGATTAGAAGCAATTTTTGCTTCCAGACATATAATTCCTTCCATTTTCTTCAAGAAAAATAAATCAATTTTACTCCATTGATGCAAGGTTTCTATAGTAAGTCCTCGTTTTAACGCTTCTGCAATGTAGAAGAGACGCTCATCTCCTGCTTTTCGAATCCGCTTCTCGAGTAATTCATTATCAATTTCCTCCGCACCATTTAATTCAAAATGGAAGACGCCCGCCTCAAGGGAACGAATGGCTTTTAATAGGGATTCTTCAAACGTCCGGCCAATCGCCATAATTTCCCCGGTTGCTTTCATTTGCGTCCCTAGTGAACGATTCCCTGATTCAAATTTATCAAAAGGCCATCTAGGGATTTTTGTTACAATATAATCGAGAGCTGGTTCAAAACTTGCGTACGTTTTCCCAGTAACCGGGTTCAACATTTCATCCAGCGTTAAGCCAACGGCAATTTTTGCAGCAAGCTTGGCAATTGGATAACCAGTGGCTTTTGATGCTAATGCCGAAGAACGGCTAACACGCGGATTTACTTCGATTATATAGTAATTGTAGCTATCTGGATCTAAGGCCAGCTGAACGTTACAGCCCCCTTCAATTCCTAAAGCACGAATGATTTTTAGTGATACATTCCTTAGCAGTTGATATTCTCGATCACTTAGGGTCTGACTTGGTGCAACCACAATGGAGTCCCCAGTATGAACACCCACCGGATCAATATTTTCCATGTTACAAACGACAATTGCATTGTCGTTTCCATCACGCATAACTTCGTATTCAATTTCTTTGAAACCGGCAATACTTTTTTCGAGCAAACATTGATTCACAGGACTATGCTTTAGTCCACTTGCGATGATTTCCTCAAGTTCTTCTGGATTATGACAAATGCCGCCTCCCGTTCCTCCTAGAGTATAGGCAGGACGGACAATCACAGGGAAACCAATCTGTTCAACAAAAGCCTTAGCTTCAGCTAATTCATGAATGATTGCACTATCAGGTACCGGTTCGTTTAACTCATTCATTAAGCTGCGGAATAGGTCCCGATCTTCTGCTTGTTTAATCGCGGAAAGTTTAGTACCAAGAATTTCAACCTCGCACTCAGCTAAAACTCCGGATTCAGACAACTCAACAGCCAGATTAAGACCTGTTTGTCCGCCGAGAGTAGCTAGAAGGGAGTCTGGACGTTCTTTACGAATAATTCTGCTGACAAACTCTACTGTTAATGGCTCGATATAAACAGCATCAGCAATTTCTGTATCTGTCATGATGGTTGCAGGATTAGAGTTTACTAGAATAACACGATAGCCTTCTTCTTTTAGAGCGATACACGCCTGAGTACCGGCATAGTCGAATTCTGCAGCCTGCCCAATGACGATTGGACCCGAACCAATTACTAAAATGGAGTTGATATCTGTACGTTTAGGCATTTGCTGTAACCTCCTGTTTGTTCTCTTCCATTAGGGCAAGAAACTGATCAAATAAGCTGTTTGCATCTTCAGGTCCTGGAGATGCTTCCGGATGATACTGAACAGTAAATGCCGGATAATCTAGGTGTTTTAACCCCTCAACCGTTCCATCATTTATGGCTATATGAGTAATTTGTAATCTTGTGTTTTTGATTGACTCTTCTTCAACTGTATATCCATGGTTTTGTGCGGTAATCGCAACTTTCCCTGTAGTTAAGTCTTTGACAGGTTGATTAGAACCGCGGTGACCAAACTTCATTTTTTCGGTGTTCGCCCCGCACGCCAGGGCAAATAACTGATGGCCAAGACAAATTCCGAATAATGGAACTCTGCCTAATACTCCTTTTAACATATCGATTGCTTCTGGTACATCCTTTGGATCCCCAGGTCCATTTGACAGCATAATTCCGTCTGGACTTAATTGAAGAATTTCTTCAGCCGTAGTGTGATATGGTACAACGATCACATCACAGCCGCGCTGATTTAATTCACGTAAAATTCCATGCTTCATTCCAAAATCAACAAGTACAACTCTTTTCCCGCGTCCAGGACTAGGATAGGCATTTTTAGTTGATACTTGACGTACCTGATCGATTGGAAGCGATGTTCCACGCAATTTTTGTAGAACCTGATTTGCATCTTTTTCAATACTGCAAATTGCTCCCTTTAGTGTTCCGTAGTGGCGGATAATTCTTGTCAATTTTCGTGTATCAATCCCTGCAATTCCCGGGATTTTTTTCATTTCAAAATATTCATTCAACGTATATTCACTTCTCCAATTGGATGGGAATTCAGCCGCTTCTTTAACAATGAATCCCTTCACAGCCGGATTGATTGATTCGAAATCATCACGATTAATCCCATAGTTACCAATAAGCGGATAGGTTAGTGTTACAATTTGTCCACAATAGGATGGGTCAGAAAGGATTTCTTGATAGCCAGTCATCCCTGTATTAAACACCACTTCACCTATCGTTTCAGTATCACTGCCAAATCCTTTACCGATAAAAATTGTACCGTCTTCTAAGATAAGCTGTTTTTTCATGCTAGTACACATCCTTTTTCCCAAGCAATTTGCCCTCCAGCTATGGTCATATCAGGCCAGCCTTTACATTTCCAGCCGCCAAATGGAGTATTTTTTCCTTTTGATAAGAATTCTTCTGGTTTAATTTCATATTCTTCATCGAGGTTCAAGATTACTAAATCTCCTGGTGCGCCTACTTCTATTCTTCCATATGGAAGCCCGAATGCTTCCGCTGGTTTTATTGTTAAAAATTCAATTAATTGGTCAAGCGAGATGATATTTTTTAATACAAAATGTGTATACAGCAGTGGGAACGCAGTTTCTAGTCCAACAATTCCGAATGGAGCGAGAACCATTCCTTCACTTTTTTCTTCTGCTGTATGCGGAGCATGATCGGTTGCAATAAAATCAATCGTTCCATCTAGAAGTCCTTCGATTAGGGCCGTTCTATCATTTGCACCACGAAGCGGTGGATTCATCTTGAAATTCGTATCAAGCCCTGGAATATCATCTTCAGATAACAATAAATGATGCGGTGATACTTCTGCGGTTACATTAATGCCTGCTCGTTTTGCATCCTTTACCACCCGAACCGATTCCTTAGTACTAATATGGCAGACATGATAATGACAGCCTGTGGCTTCAGCTAAGAGGACATCTCTTGCAATCTGAACTGATTCGCAGATGGAAGGAATACCATTCAAGCCATGTTCCTCTGAGAAAGAACCTTCATGGACACAGCCTTTATTAATTAGCGTGTTTTCTTCGCAGTGTGCAACGATTGCCATATTATTGGCTGCTGCTTTCCGCATGGCTGCTAGCATCCTCTCAGCCGACTGAACTCCGACACCATCATCGGTAAAGGCAAACGCTCCCGCTTCTTTTAATGCCTCAAAATCAGTTAGTTCCTGGCCAAGCTGTCTAGTCGTAATCGATGCATATGGCAAAACCCTTACCTTTGCTGTTTCGCTGATTCTGTTTTGCAGCCATTCCATTTGTTCCTTGGTGTCAGGCACCGGTCTTGTATTTGGCATCGCTGCTATTGTTGTAAACCCGCCCCTTGCTGCGGCAAGTGTCCCTGTAGCGATGGTTTCCTTTTTTTCGCCGCCAGGCTCGCGAAGATGAACATGTAGATCAATAAATCCTGGTGAAACTAACTTCCCAGCAGCATCCACTATCCGATCCACAACCGCATCAATGTTCGTTTCAATTTTTGCAATAACACCATTTTCTACCAATATATCAGCTTGTTTTGTTTCCCCATTAGAGGCTATGTAGCATGCGTTCTGAATAAGAATGTTCATAATTTTTTCCTCCTTCAAGACTTTCAATTGATCTCTTAATTGCTGCCATTCTTACATATACACCGTTTTCCATTTGTTTAAAAATTCTTGACCGCTTGCACTCCACAAGACTATCAGCTATTTCTACATTTCTATTTACTGGAGCAGGATGCATAATGATACTGCCCGACTTCATCATTTTTTCTCTTTCCAAAGTGAGCCCAAATTGTTTATGGTACTCATTTGCTGTAAAACTGCTTTTATTATGGTGCCGTTCGTGTTGAACTCGCAGCAGCATTACTACATCTGCTTCTTGTACTGCCTGATCAATTGGCCTATACCTAGATATATCTACACTCCTAGTATCAAACCATTCTTCTGGTCCAGAAAAAACCACTTCCGCTCCCAGCCTGGTCAGAACATCTGCATTGGAACGCGCCACCCTGCTATGTCGGATGTCTCCAATAATGGCAATTTTTAATCCTGCAAATTGGCCAAATTCTTGTTGGATGGTCAATAAATCTAGAAGCGATTGTGTTGGATGATGTCCGCATCCATCACCGCCATTGATGATTGGGATATTAATCTTCCCAACTAACTCATCAAAGTATCGATCCTGATCATGACGAATGACAATCGTATTTACGCCAATTGATTCTAAGGTCTTTACAGTATCATAAAGTGTCTCCCCTTTTTGAACACTTGAGGTTAGAACTTCAAAAGGGATAACTTCTAATCCTAATCTTCTTTGTGCCACTTCAAAGCTGCTCTTAGTTCTTGTGCTTGGTTCGAAAAATAGATTGGCAGTAAACATTTGCCCTTCAGGATGCCACTTCATTCCGTTTTTGAATCCATGAGCATCTGCTAAGATTTGATTAATCTCCTCCACCTTTAATTCATTTGTGGTTAGTAAGTGATTTATCATCCGTTTTTTTCCCGCCTCTCATTTTGATAAAAAAACACCCTGACCATTGGTTGGTTCAGGGTGTAAGAATTCACGACTTAATCCATGAGACTAAAATCATGGCATCAAGCTTACACCCTTATAAATCTCTCTGGATTTATTTAAAAAGTTGAAACTTTATTATGCAGTTTTCCGCTTTTCAGAGGAGTGATTCTCCTCAAGCATATTTTCTTTAATTGGTTCTTTGCCAGGCAGGATGAGATTTAAGAGAACCCCGCAAATTGCTGCCAATGCCATACCTTGGATTTGCAATGAATCAGATACTTTTATCACAGCGCCACCGATTCCAATCACCAGGATGACAGAAGATATAACAAGGTTCCGCTTGTTTCCAAAATCAATTTTGCTATCAACCAGCATTCGCAACCCTGAAGATGCAATAATTCCGAAAAGCAGAATCGAAACTCCGCCCATAACCGGTGTTGGAATGGTCCCGATTAAGGCCGTTATTTTTCCAATAAAACCAAAGATGATAGCGAAGACTGCTGCACCAGCAATGACATATACACTGTATACTCGTGTAATGGCAAGGACACCAATGTTTTCACCATAAGTTGTTTTGGGTGGGCCGCCAACCAAGGCAGAAATAATTGTTGCTGTTCCATCACCAAGAATCGAGCGGTGCAAGCCGGGTTCTTTAATATAATCACGACCCACTACTTTACTTAGTACTAACTGGTGTCCGATATGTTCCGATAAAGTTACAATTGCAACTGGAACCATTAACAGGACTAAATCCCAAGTGAATTTTACTTTATAACTTACAAATGGAAGGATAAATTCAGGCATTTCAAACCACTTAGCATCTAATACTGGTGTGAAATCGACGATTCCAACTAATAGTGCATAGATATATCCCACAATAATCCCTGCTAAGATAGGAATCATGCTTAAGATTTTTTTTGCATAGATCGAGAAAATAATCGTCGCTGCCAAGGTAACAAGTGCGACGGAGAAATGAAGCAAGCTGTACTTGCCAGTCGCTGGATTATTCATTGCCATATTCACCGCAGTTCCAGATAGAGCTAATCCGATAACAATGATAACTGGGCCGACAACAATTGGCGGCAGCAGGTTCATGATCCAGCGGTGCCCCGCCTTGCTTATGACAAGTGCAACAATTCCGTAAACTAATCCTGCGAGAAAAGTACCGACCATCGCACCCCCAGGGCCACCTGCTGCTTTGGCAGCAATGACAGGTGCGATAAAGGCAAAGGATGAACCCAGATAAGCCGGAACCTTGAATTTAGTTATTATTAAAAACGCCAATGTTCCAAGTCCACTTGAAATAAGTGCAATCGCGGGGCTCAAACCCACCAGGTAGGGAACAAGTATTGTTGCACCGAACATAGCAAACAAATGCTGTAAGCTTAATGCTATCCATTGAAATGGTTTTGGAATCTCTTTTACGTCTAAGATAGGCTTATTGTTCATTAGGATTTCCCCCATATGATATACTGCTTTACTTTAGTATCTATTTTTTTCATAAAAAAAACCCTCCTAGCCGTTAAAGGTACAAAGAGGGTATGGAAATGCCTTAATGAAGTCTCATGTTGGCATATTCCCCTTTGTCAGCCTCACAGGACTAAATTTAAAAGGGTAGCTATTTATTTTTCAAAGATACTTACTTGATCAACCTTATCCACTTCGGCTAACTCAACAACGATTTTTTCGTCACTTGAGGTTGGGATATTTTTCCCTACATAATCTGCCCGGATTGGGAGTTCACGATGTCCTCGGTCGACTAATACCGCAAGTTGGATAACTGATGGGCGTCCTATATCCATTAAGGCATCCAGCCCAGCTCTAACTGTTCTTCCCGTATATAAAACATCATCAACAAGAATTACTTTTTTATTATTTATACCAACCGGAATAACTGAGCCTTTAACAAGTGGCTCTTGACTTTCCGTCTTCTTTGTTAAATCGTCTCGATAAAGGGTAATATCTATCTCACCTATAGCAATCGACTTGCCCTCAATCTCTTCAATTTTTGCTGCAAGTCGATCCGCAAGATAGATGCCTCTCGTCCGAATACCAACCAGAATGCAGTCCTCAATACCTTTGTTTTTTTCAATAATTTGGTGGGCAATTCTAGTCAGCGCTCTACCGATAGCTTGTTCATCAAGGACAACAGCTTTTTGGTTCATATTACACCTTCTTCTTTAGTAAAAGTAAAAAACCTCTCACCCAATTCTGGTGAGAGGTTAACTAGTTAATTCATAGATATGGACATAGTACGCCCATAATCTTAACCGTTTCCTTCTCAGCCTCTCGGGACTGTTTTAAAGGCTTATTAAGCTAAAATCATCTTACTTTAAATAAACAACTATGTCAACGATTATTTCGAAGCTGTGTTAGCAACAATTCGATATCTTCTGGAAGCGGCGCTTCAAATTCTAAATATTCGTTAGTTCTCGGGTGGTTAAATCCAAGCACACCTGCATGCAAGGCTTGTCCTTCTATGTCCAGTGTTTTTTTCGGTCCATATTTTGGATCACCAGCGAGAGGATAGCCAATATATTTCATATGAACTCGAATTTGGTGTGTTCGACCAGTTTCTAATTGGCACTCTACAAAAGTAAAGTCTTTAAACCGTTCAATCACATGGAAATGAGTGACGGCATGTTTTCCGTGGTCAACAACTGTCATGCTTTGGCGGTCTTTTGTATCCCTGCCTAGCGGAGCATCAACAGTTCCAAAGTCATGTGGAATGACACCATGGACAATCGCATTATATTTACGAGTGACAGTTTTAGCCACCAATTGATTGACAAGGCTTTCGTGAGCCATATCATTTTTGGCCACCATCAACAGCCCAGTAGTATCTTTATCAATCCGGTGAACAATCCCGGGTCTTAATACACCATTAATACCCGATAAATCCTTACAGTGGAACATTAAACCATTGACTAATGTCCCTGACAAATGCCCTGGTGCCGGATGAACAACCATCCCTCTTGGTTTATTTACAACCAATACATCTTTATCTTCATAAAAAATTTCTAAGTTTAGATCTTCAGGTAAAACATCTAGTTCTTCTGGATCTGGTATTGTGATCTCAATTTTATCATTTGTGCTGCATTTATAATTGGTTTTAATCTGTTGTCCGTTCACAAGGACATTACCTTCTTTTATCCATTGCTGTACTTGTGTTCGGGACCATTCTTCATCAAAGCTTGAGATCACCTTATCAATCCGATCTCCTTTTTGCTCCTCAAGAATGGTGTGTTCCATTTTCTCCATATGATTTCTCCTTTGATTCTCTCTCTTCTAGCAACATTTGAATCATTAACATGATGACACCGATCACTAAAGCTGAGTCTGCGATATTAAAGACTGGGAAATTATAGCCAAAAACATACGTATGAATGAAGTCGACAACTTCCTTACGAATCACACGGTCAATAAAATTGCCTATGGCACCTCCGAGCATTAATGCTAACGATAACCCTAGCAGCCATTTTCCTTTTACTGCTTTGTATAGATAATACATAATAGCAACTATTACAATGACAGTAATTACATAAAAAAGCCACATTTGACCTTGTAATATCCCCCATGCTGCTCCACGATTACGATGAGAAGTAATATAGAAAATTTTATCAATGATGGTAATACTTTCTCCTAGATACATGTTGCTTACAATTAACCATTTCGTAATTTGATCTAATAAAATAACAAAAAGAGCGATTAAGTAATAAAACACTAAGAAATACCTCCACATCAACCTAGACTTGCGATTCTAGGCGCTTTCGCTTTTCATACTTCTTAAGCATTTTAGCATACTTTTTCGCTAAACGAAAATGGAACATTATTAATTAGGAATGGTAAATTGATTTTTTGAAGTAACTTTCCAAATACTCTGAGTCTCTTTGTGATTTTAAGGTGGGAATCATCTTTAATAAATCAGCGGATAAAAATTCACCGGAAATTTCACATTGCCCAAAATTCCCATTTTCTAACTTTTGGATTGCTGTAATAGTATCTGACAATTCCTCTTCCAAAATGGTTGTAAACCAATTTTTTCCTTGTTTATTTTTTAACGAATATTCGATTTCTTCTTTCGTTTGACGGAGTTCAAAGAACAGCTTTTCCTGCGATGCATTCATAGTTGTTACCTCCGTTACTCATTTTTCTTATTATTTCCGTCATCAATTACTTAACTCGGAAAAACATTTGACAACAACTACAACAATTAACGGAGAAGGAAAAAATTAAAAGCCCTGTACATTTTTGCACAGGGCTTCACTTTATTTATGCTAAATGGGTATAGTTTTCTTTTACTACGTCCGCACAACGGTTGCAAAGTGTGGAATGTTCTGGATTTTGACCTACTTCCGGTGTAACAATCCAGCAACGCTCACATGTTTCTCCCTCAGCTTTCGTAATAACAATGGATGCAGTTTCTAACTTCACCGCATGTTCAGGTGCTTCCTCATATGTTCCAGCTACTTCGAAGCCTGAGATAATAAACAACTGTTTCATATTTTCATCAATAGAATCTAATAGCTGTCTCGATTTTTCATTAACATACAGGGTTACTTTTGCGGTTAACGATTTACCAATCACCTTTTGATTACGGGCTTCTTCAAGTGCTTTTAACACATCATCACGCAGATTCATGAATTCAGTCCACTTTTCTTCCAAAGCATTTGCATTGCTCAACTCCTGGTATTCTGGAAGGTCAGTCAATTGAACACTTTCTTCTGTTACAGATGGAATGAATTTCCACACCTCATCAGCTGTATGGGACAGAATTGGCGAAACCAACTTAGTTAAAGCGAAAAGTGATTCATATAAAACTGTCTGGATCGCACGACGCTCATGATTATCTGTTGCCTCAATATAAAGGACATCTTTTGCAAAATCTAGATAGAATGAACTTAAATCAAGGGTACAGAAATTATTAATCGCATGATAAATACCTGCAAATTCATAGTTTTCATAGGCATTACGAACATTTTTAATCAGCTTATTTAATTTAACAAGCATGAATTGATCGACTTCCCGTAGATTTTCATAAGGAACTCTATCTGCAGGGGTAAAGTCTGCTAAATTCCCCAATAAGAATCGGAAAGTATTTCGAATTTTACGATACACTTCAGCAACCTGTTTCAAAATAGCATCGGAAACACGAACATCTGCTTGATAATCAACGGAAGCAACCCAAAGGCGTAAGATATCTGCGCCTAATTGATTCATCACTTTTGCAGGGATCACTACATTCCCGATTGATTTACTCATCTTTCTACCTTCACCGTCAAGAGCAAAGCCATGGCTTAATACTCCTTTATACGGTGCTTCACCTGTCACAGCTACCGCAGTTGATAATGACGAGTTAAACCAGCCACGATACTGATCAGAGCCTTCAAGATAAAGGTCGGCAGGTCGAACTAAATCATCTCTTTCAAGTAACACTGCTTGATGTGAGGAACCTGAATCAAACCACACGTCCATGATATCCGTTTCCTTTGTAAATGTTCCGTTTGGACTTCCTTGATGGGTAAAGCCCTCCGGAAGTAAATCTTTTGCCTCACGTTCAAACCAAATATTAGAACCATACTCACGGAATAAATCTGAAACATGATTGATCGTTTCATCAGTGATGATTTCTTCCCCATTTTCTGCATAAAAAACAGGAATTGGTACCCCCCAGACACGTTGACGGGAAATACACCAGTCCCCACGGTCACGCACCATATTAAATAACCGCGTTTCACCCCAAGCAGGAATCCACTTGGTTTCCT
Organism: Neobacillus sp. C211; assembly: GCF_051842875.1. NCBI lineage: Bacteria > Bacillati > Bacillota > Bacilli > Caryophanales > Bacillaceae > Neobacillus > Neobacillus sp. C211. The sequence goes on along the minus strand of NZ_JBPXRO010000024.1, from coordinate 37,455 downwards.
TCACCGCATCGAGTAATTCATTACGGAAATCCTTAATAGAAGCAAACCACTGGGCTGTAGCACGGAAGATAACCGGCTTCTTCGTTCTCCAGTCGTGAGGATAAGAGTGAGTTATAAACGAAAGCTTAAGTAGTGCACCTGCATCTTCTAATGCTTGTGTAATTGGTTTATTAGCTTTATCGTAAAATAATCCTTCAAAGCCCGGTGCTTCACTTGTCATCACGCCTTTATCATCTACAGGGCATAATACTTCTAAACCGTATTTTTGACCTACATGGAAGTCATCTTCCCCGTGGCCTGGTGCTGTATGAACGCATCCAGTACCGGCATCAGTTGTTACATGTTCACCTAACATGACCAATGAATCACGACCATATAGAGGATGGATGGCAAGAATATGCTCTAATTCATTTCCTTTTACCTTCTGAATAACTGTTGCTTCTTCCCAGCCAATTACCTTCGAAACTTCTTCCAGAAGAGCTTCAGCAACTAGGTATTTGTTTTCATTTGCAGATACCACTACATAAGTTAAATCAGGATGCACTGAAATTCCTAAGTTTGCAGGAATTGTCCATGGAGTAGTCGTCCAGATAATAATTTGGGTTTCCGTGTCAAGGACACCTTTACCATCCTTTACCATAAAGCCCACATAAATGGATGCAGACTTTTTATCCTGATATTCAATCTCTGCTTCTGCAAGTGCTGATTCACTTGAAGGGGACCAATAGACAGGCTTAAGACCTTTATAAATATAACCCTTTTTGGCCATTTCACCGAAAACCTTAATTTGTTGTGCTTCATATGCTGGGTTAAGAGTAATATAAGGATTTTCCCAGTCACCACGGACACCAAGACGTTTAAATTGTTCACGTTGATTATCAATTTGTTCAAGAGCATATTTTGTACAAAGTTGACGGAATTCTGCAACCGTCATTTCTTTGCGTTTCACTCCCTTATTGGTTAACGCCTGCTCAATAGGGAGTCCATGTGTATCCCAGCCAGGTACGTATGGTGCATGATAACCACTCATAGATTTATAACGGACAATCATATCTTTTAAAATTTTATTAAGGGCATGGCCCATATGGATATCACCATTTGCATACGGAGGACCATCATGTAAAACAAACATAGGACGTCCTTTGGTCCGTTCCTGGACTTTTTTATAAATATTCATCTCTTCCCATTTTGCCTGAATCTCAGGTTCTCTTTGTGGAAGATTACCACGCATCGGAAATTCAGTTTGCGGCATTAATAACGTATTTTTATATTCCATCTTTTCTTCCTCCTGTAATCCTCTTCATATAACAAAGAATAGCCAATAGACAAACAAAAAAACCCTCTCATCCCAAAATAGGGACGAGAAGGTTTTTTTCCCGCGGTACCACCCTGATAAATAGTACGAAATAATCGTTCTACCCTCTTAAACATTCGTAACGTGAATAACACGCCTAAGCCTACTATCCTTAAAGAAGGAGGTTCGACCTGGAACTCGAGGGTGATTTTCCAATTTCCAACTTTACCGGGCTTCCACCACCCCCGACTCGCTTTTAAAAAGCCATAGAAAATTGTACTTTCCCTTTCATCGTCATTGACCATTCTTTATAACTGTTAAGAAATTATATGCTAAAAAAACGCATTTCGTCAAGCTAATGAATCTTCTTCTTGATGAACTTTTAGCTCTGTCGCATCAACCTCATACTCTAATAAGTGATCCCAATCATCCGTGTTCAACATATCAAGCTGAGCTTCAATCAACATTTTAAACCGAGTTCGGAATACTTTGGATTGTTTTTTTAAATCCTCGATTTCAAGAGCAATTTTCCTTGCTTTTGAAAGTGAATCATTGACAATTCGATCCGCGTTTTTCTCTGCTTCCTTAATGATTAACTTCGCTTCCTTTTGGGCATTACGTTTTACATCTTCCCCAGCTTCTTGAGCAATGATGATTGATTTATTCAGAGTATCCTCAATAGTAACAAAATGACCAAGACGCTCATTCATATCGTTTAAGCGTTCTTCCATTTCTTTTTTCTCTCTGAGTACTAATTCATAATCTTTGATGACTTGATCGAGAAATTCGTTCACTTCATCTTCATCATATCCTCTAAAACCCTTATTAAACTCTTTATTATGAATATCCAACGGTGTTAACGGCATTGATGCCACCTCCATACAATCTCTAATTCTATATGTATAAGCAATTATTCGACAACATTCTTCGAATTTCCTTCTTTACTTATGTAGTTATTTTTGTTTTCCGACATTTATTCGCCATTTTTCTTTTTTTGTTTTCCCTTCGATGGCGAGAATTTTTGCTCTTCCGTATCCTCTAACTGAAATCATATCACCAACATCGCATTCAAATGAAGGATTTTCGGTTAATGTCCAATTCACTTTCACGAGCCCTTGTTGAATAAGAAGTTGTGATTTTTGCCGTGATACATGATAAATACCTGAAATTACAGTATCCAATCGTAGTGAAGATACTGTTAAATCACTATCGACCAATAATTCATTGGTACGGATGGCATTCTCGATATCGGTTTCAGTTAGTTTAACGCCAGCCCTGCCAATTGTTTCGACATTAGTTTTTATATAGTCGCTTATTTCCTTTGCAGCGAAAAATTGGCATTTATCATCCTTATTGAGGATATCACCAAATTTCCCTCGCTTTAGCCCTAAAGACATTAACGTACCCAATACCTGTCGATGTTCGATCGTGACGAACTTGGTTGGATAATGGATTTCAAAAAGACTGATTTGAAATTCTTCTTCCGTGGCGGTTAGATAATCTGGAAAGATTAAGGCTCTTTTTCGTTCAACATCCGGGCTGCCGCCAAAAAGTTTATAATTTACTTGGCCATGTTCACCAATTAATATTTTTAGAATATGCTGTTCCCTTGGATCAAGAAAATCTGTTAACTTAGGAGTATATTGCGTCTCGACATAATCCTTCCAATTTAACACTTGGTCAATATATTCTCGTTCTTCTGGCCGGAAATGCTGGTAAATATTCATTTTTCAAAACACAACCTAGTTTCAGTATTCTTATGCAAGCCAGCGATATACACTGCCTAAACCACTGCTCGCGAAGTTTAAAACAAGAAATCCAACAATAGGTGATATATCCATCATACCAAGAGGTGGGATGATTTTTCTAAATGGCTCTAAATAAGGTTCACAAACTTTTGCTAAAAATTGACCAATTGAGGACTCTCTAGCATTTGGAAACCAGGACATTAAAATATAAATAATTAATGCCCACGAATAAACTTGAATTAACTGTTGTAATAAACTAAATACAAATGCCATTTAACATTACCACCTCATATTTTGATTATCAAAGTCAGGAATCAGATCGGATATATTTCCTGACACCTCAACATTATCAGGAGTACATAAAAATATACTTAAACCAATTTTTTGAATGTCACCCCCGAGGGCATAGACAACTCCGCTTAGAAAATCAACAATTTGCCTGCCTTGTTCACTATCAATCCGCTGCAGGTTCACTACAACTGCCCGGCGATTTTTTAAATGGTCTGCAATATCAGTTGACTCAGAATATGTACGTGGTTCAACTAATATTACCTTGGATGACTTTGATGAAGTGGTAGTTTTTTGGACGCTTTGCAAGCTAACAACATTTTGGTTTTTTACCACTGGCAGATGCTGTTGTTGTTGCTTTTGCTTTACAGGAGCCGGTTCAACTGTTTGTGCATAATCATCATTAGTATCATCATATTCATCATCTAAAAAGAAAAATGTTTTTAATTTTGATTTAATCGTCATTATCTTCTCTCCTAACCATCTTCACCAACAAGAGCTGTGCCTATTCTTACCATTGTTGACCCTTCTTCAATAGCAATTACATAATCATTAGACATACCCATCGAAAGCTCTGTGCATGGGGCATAATCCAAATTTAGGGCTTGAACTTGATCGCGAAGTTCTCTTAATTTGCGAAAACATTCTCGAATTTGGTCTTCATCATCCGTTAATGGTGCCATTGTCATTAAACCTTCCACGCTAATCCTCTCAAATTTGCGAAGTGATTCAATAAAGACTATCGCATCTTCAGGACTTAAGCCGTGCTTAGATTCTTCTCCAGAGACGTTGACTTGAACCAGGCATTTTACCTTTTGTTCTGCTCGTTTATTGATTTCTTCTGCAAGAGAAATCCGATCCAAAGAATGAATATATTCAACTATATTAATTATATTTTTTACTTTTCGCGTCTGAAGCGAACCAATGTAATGCCAATTAGGCTTGTCCTTAAGAACTTCCCACTTATGAAGGAGCCCCTCATCACGATTTTCACCTAAATTTATGATGCCAGCTTGTAATGCTTCAATAGCTCTCTCCGTACTAACATATTTCGTAACGCCTATCACTTTCACCTCTTCAGGGTCCCGCTCTACTCGATGGCATGTCTCAATAATTTGTTGTTTTATTTGTTCAAACTTTACTGCAACCCTCATAAACTTTTCGTAGTCTCCTTCCAGCCAATAAAACTTACCATTCTTCCTGTCCTACCTTGATCACGTCGGTGGGAAAAAAACTCTTTATCACAACTAGAACAAAATCCAGTCATCTGAATATTAATATCAGGTACACCTGAATTGACAATAATTTGTCTGTTTACTTCACGTAAATCTAAAGAGTATTGGCCATCATTAATTAAATTATAGGGTAATGTTTCGACATCTACTAGTGTATTTTCAACTAAATTTATAACACGCTGATCAACAATATAACATTTTTCACAAATTGATGGGCCAATTGCCACAAAAATCTGTTGGGGATTAATTCCTTCTCTTCCCCATGCATTTATCATTTCCTTGGCAATTTGACCAACGGTCCCTTTCCAGCCAGCATGAGCAATTCCAATCATCCTTGATTCAGGTGCAATAAAAAAAAGAGGGACGCAGTCGGCAAAGCAAAGCGATAAAAGAATACCCTCCTCATTCGTATAAAAACCATCAGTGTCTTTAAAAGAATCTTCATAGGATTTTGACCCTTTACCTCGATCTGCTTTTGAAATTTTCTTAAGATGAATACCATGTGTTTGTTCTGCCCCAACCCAGGTGTTTAGAGGAAACTTCAGAAGTTCAGAAACTTTTCCTCGGTTGATGCAAACATCGCTTCTGTCATCTCCAACATGAAAGCCAAGGTTTAGGGTTTCGTAATTCCCTTTACTCTCTCCTCCATTTTTGGTTGTCATACCCGCAGCCAAACCAGGAAATTGCCTTATCCAGCTTTCTATTGAAAAAAATGACTCATTCTTTAAAACAAAGGGTTCCATTACCATACCTCTTTTGTTTTTTTCTATAGTTTACCATGAAATGAAAAAATGGTCACCGCAAATAACTATTGTCAAACCTCTGTTTCCGCTGGAAATCTCTCTTCATTTCCTTTATACCTTACCAAAATTACGTCCTGACCAATTTTAATGATATTTTTCCACGGAATAACCACGTCATCATCTTTTCCAAAAAAGCCAAGTACTCTGCCGCTGCCACTAATCACGACGGCATCAATTTTACCTGTGGTTAAATTGATCTCTATATCACCTATATTACCAAGCCTTTTTCCGTCTGATACATTAACCACATCTTTTATTTGGAATTCGGAAATTTTCACCATCATCTCTCACTCCCAATTTTATTACTATAGAAAATATATGATTGTTGATATCATTTTAGTAAAAAGAATAAAAATAAAGCTGCCCAAAGGACAGCTTAACTTTGAATATTTTTATTCATTTGTCTTATGGCCGCTTTCTCTAGTCGAGAAACCTGAGCTTGAGATATCCCGATTTCATCCGCGACTTCCATTTGTGTTTTTCCTTGAAAAAATCGTTTACGTAAAATTAATTTTTCACGATCGTTTAACCTTCGCATTCCTTCTTTTAAAGCAATTTCTTCAATCCAGTGGATATCTTTATTTTTCTCGTCGCTTAATTGGTCCATTACATAAATTGGGTCGCCGCCATCATTATAAATTGGCTCGAAAAGGGACACTGGGTCCTGTATGGCATCAAGGGCGAACACGATTTCTTCGTGTGGAACTTCTAAGACCTTTGCAATTTCTTCTGCAGTGGGTTCACGTGAAGTTTCGCTCATCAATCGCTCCCTTACTTGGAGGGCCTTATAAGCTATATCCCTCAAGGACCTTGAAACGCGAATTGGATTATTATCACGTAGATACCTTCGAATTTCTCCAATAATCATTGGTACGGCATAAGTCGAAAACTTTACGTTTTGACCTAAATCAAAGTTATCGATTGATTTCATCAGTCCAATACAGCCAACCTGAAACAGGTCGTCAACAAACTCGCCTCGATTGTTAAATCGTTGAATGACACTTAATACGAGTCTTAAATTACCGTTGACGAGCTTTTCTCTGGCATAAATATCGCCCTCTTGCATTTGCTTGAAGAGTATTCTCATTTCTTCATTTTTTAATACAGGAAGTTTTGCTGTGTCCACACCGCAAATTTCAACTTTATTTCGAGTCAATCCTTTTCCCTCCTCACAGGAGTTGCTGTACAAAAAACAGTATTTCCTTGAGGAGGAAAAATATGCACTTATCCACGATGGTGGACAAGTGCATATTTGTCGAAAAATGTAATTAAGTCGCGAAATTCTTAGGTTTTTCGAATGAAAAAAATTTTCTTTTCTTAAACCATCTTATTAAATTCTTTTCTTAGTCTTTTTATGATTCTTTTTTCTAATCTTGATATATAGGATTGGGAAATTCCCAGCATGTCAGCTACGTCTTTTTGGGTTTTTTCTTCCCCGTTGGTCAGACCAAACCGAAGCTCCATTATTTGTTTTTCACGGTCTGTAAGCTGATGCAGTGCTTTTGTTAATAACTTTCGGTCCACATTGGCCTCTAGGTCTTTTGTGATAATATCATCATCTGTTCCTAATACATCAGATAATAAAAGCTCATTTCCATCCCAATCAATGTTCAAAGGTTCATCAAAGGAAACCTCTGATCTGATCTTATTATTACGTCGTAAGTACATGAGAATCTCATTCTCGATACATCTAGAGGCGTATGTAGCAAGTTTTATTTTTTTCTCAGGATTAAAGGTATTTACGGCTTTAATCAATCCAATGGTCCCGATACTAATTAAATCCTCGATATTAATACCTGTATTCTCAAATTTTCTAGCAATATATACAACTAGACGGAGATTACGTTCAATTAATATCGACCTTGCGGCTTTATCACCACCAGGTAGTTTTTTTAACAATAACTCTTCTTCATCTTTACTCAAAGGAGGCGGTAATGCTTCGCTGCCACCAATATAATAAACTTCATCCGTTTTTAAGCCCAATTTCATTAATAGTTTATACCAGTAGTAGGATAAGCGAATCCTCCATTTTTTCATGCGTGTTCCTCCTTCTAAAATATGTTTTTCTGAGTATAGTAATATTAACTCACCTTAACGGTTTCAGTTTGCTGTTTATGCCCAGTTAGCATTTTTGGATGAACAATACATTGAAATGCATCCTCACTAGAGAGTTGCTTTATTGTAAAAGATACAAGGCCTTTTTCACATAGATACTGAGTGCCGTTATGTTCGATCAATATGCTTTCAGGTTTAACCGCTATAATAAGCTGATGCTCTTGTCCGATCACGCGAGTAGGGATGATCCTAAGCCTGCTTTGCCATTCCTCTGGGATTTCTCCACTCCCTTTTAAAAGTATTTCTGGATCATCCGCCAGTTTCTGTATCGTTTCTGGGATTGTATCTAGTTGGTTTTTAATTGAGACGAACATAACAGGAAGCTTTGACAACGGATCATAAAGTTGGTTTCCACTATCCACTAATCCTTTAAAAGTAAGTGTTTCATTGTCAATTTGCACGGTTACTTTAACAATTTGATCAAATTGAATTTTGGTCATCTCCATACTTTCTACATTTTTTCTTGAGAAATGCCAGGCAACCGGAAAACCAATAAGAACGAATACCCAACTAATTGGGTCTCCAAAACCTTTTACACTGGTCATTAGGACCTTAGTTGTCAATTCAGAGTCATATTGAATAAAATAATGTGCCCCCATTAATGCCCCGCCAATTAAAAAAGTTGAAACATATAGCGTCATTAAGGCTTTAATGAAAAAAGTCATTCGCTTATACCCAAAGGTAATTAACACCATCAAGATTGAAAACATGAATTTTGAAATTGGATGGCTTGTATAGACATTTAATGGTGTAAATGATAATAAAATTATCATTGAACCAATAAATCCGCCGGCAAGTAGTCTCCCTAATTTAATTTCTCTTTTTAGAAAAATAGCTGTTAAATACAGAAGCAGGCTATCAAAAAACAAATTTAGTGCCCAAATCACATCTAAATAAATAGTCAGGCGAGCTTCCTCCCTTTAAATTGTCAGCTTTTCCTTTCTGTTTACGAAAAAGTATAACGTACTTGCATGGCTGAAGTGTGTCACTTTCTGTAATCAAAAAAACAGAATTTTCCACTATTCACAACGGATTTTGTCAGATAGATTTTGTTGCAATAAATAAAAGCTCTGTATACTGCCTGTTGATTTCCGCTCCAGGCACTTCGCTTTCCGCTCCAATTAACATAGTGTCAAAATCAACAATGAGCTTTAACATCACCTAAATAAAAAAAGACATGACCCATAATTGGCCATGCCTTTCTTAGATGATTCGTTATTTATCTTCTCCGATTACGGTTACGTAAGAAGGTTGGAATATCCAAAGTTTCTTCTTGGGAAACTTGGGTGTGTCGAACGGGTTCTTGCTGAACCTCTTCGCGTTTTGGCTGCTCTCTCTTAACATTGCCAATTGTCGGCTTGGTTTGTCCAAAAGTAGGACGAGTTGCTTTTGGCTGCATGCTTTCTTCTTTAAAGCCTGTTGCGATGACTGTAACAATAATTTCTTCTTTAAGCGTTTCATTGATAACAGAACCAAAAATCATATTTACTTCCTGGTCAGATGCGGTTGCTACAATATCGGCAGCTTCTTGAACTTCGTAAAGACTTAAGTTTGTGCCACCTGTAATGTTCATAAGTACTCCTTGTGCTCCATCAATAGAGGTTTCTAATAAAGGAGAACTAATTGCTTTCTTAGCGGCTTCAGCTGCACGATTTTCACCGGCAGATACACCAATACCCATTAACGCTGAACCCTTATTAGACATAATTGTTTTTACGTCTGCAAAGTCCAAGTTAATTAGACCAGGGACAGCAATTAAATCTGATATACCTTGTACACCCTGCCTGAGGACATTGTCTGCTTCACGGAAAGCTTCAAGCATTGGCGTACTTTTGTCAACGATTTCTAGAAGACGATCATTAGGAATCACAATTAGTGTATCTACAGCTTCCTTCATCGCACCGATTCCGCCTGATGCTTGACCTGATCGTTTTTTACCTTCAAATGTAAACGGACGTGTGACAACACCCACCGTCAATGCACCTAAGTCACGGGCAATCTGAGCAATAACTGGTGCAGCACCAGTTCCTGTTCCTCCACCCATTCCAGCTGTAACAAATACCATATCTGCTCCGCTTAATGCAGCTTCAAGCTGTTCTTTACTTTCTTCTGCTGCTTTCTTTCCCACATCAGGATTAGCACCTGCACCTAGTCCACGAGTAAGTTTTGCGCCAATCTGCATCTTAACTTCTGCTTTAGAAAGATTTAATGCTTGAGCATCAGTATTTACAGCGATAAATTCTACCCCTTGAACGCCATGTTCAATCATTCGGTTTACCGCGTTATTACCACCGCCGCCTACACCGATTACTTTTATTGTTGCAAGAGAATCTAAATTTGTATCAAATTCTAACATGACAATCCTCCTAATTCGTCGCTTCCCTTTTTGATTTTCCTATTCAAAAAAGTAACCAAGGAATTTTTTTACTTTTGATGACATCTTTTCTTCCGGATGTTTTTCTACTTTTGCTTTAGGTTGTTGTTGTTGTTGTTTTGGTACTCTCTTTTCTACAGGTTCAGAAATAGTCGATGAACCAATGGTACCACCTGGTAATCTAGCATTCTTGTAGGCATATTTAATTAAACCGACAGCTGTAGTATATTGAGGTTCTCTCACACCAATATAGTCAGGGACGGCAATCCGTACTCGATTTTGTAAAATCACCTGGGCAAGTTCTAGAACACCTTGCATATTAGCCATGCCGCCAGTTAAAACATAACCGCCAGGAAGATCACTTAATCCTAGGCGTTTCATTTCGTGTAAAACTAGTTCAAAAATTTCTTCCATTCTTGCTTCAATAATATCAGATATCTCAAGCTGATTAAATTGTTGATGCTGATCACTGCCGATTATTGGTACACTGAATACTTCATCCTCTGAAGCCTCATCATAAAATGCGTGTCCATGTTTTACTTTGATTTTTTCTGCATCTTCTGTCGAAGTCCGTAACCCTACAGAAAGATCTTTCGTGATATAATCTCCGCCAACTGGAATGACACTCGTTTGTGTGATAAATCCTTCTTCGAAAACAGCGATCGTTGTAGATCCTCCACCAAGGTCAATAAGAGCTACCCCGAGGTTCTTCTCATCCTTTGACAAAGCATAATCTCCTGCAGCCAAAGGCTGAAGGACAATGTCTACAATCTCAAGTCCAGCGCGTTCTACACAGCGAAGTGTATTAATGATGATCGATTTGGATCCGGTAATGAGTGTTCCATCCATTTCCAAGCGAACCCCAATCATACCGCGGGGATCATTAATTTCATCTTTTCCATCCAGTATAAATTGTTTTCGAATAACGCCAATGTTCTCTCTCTCAGGCGGGATTGAACCAACGTGGGATGCTTCAATAACACGAATGACATCCTCATTCGTTATCTCTCGGTTTTGGCTTGAAACAGCTACAATACCATGACATTGTTGAAGCATAACATTGTTTCCAGAAATGCCAACCACCACATCTCTGATTTCCATCCCAATCATTCTTTCTGCTTGCTCAATTGCCCTTCTAATCGAATGAACGGTGTCGTCCATGTCCACTATCGACCCTTTGCGCAATCCTTCGGATTGCACATTTCCAACACCAATTATATTTAACGAGTCTTTACCCGAGTCATTGACCATTTCACCAATGATAACTTTCACACTGGATGTACCGATGTCAAGACTAACATATATTTCATTGCTGTTCATTCTTTGGCACCTCCTTTAGATTTCCTTAAGTTGAACAACAACTATTTTTTTTGTTCAATAAAAGTTTCCATAGTAATATTTAAATTATTCGTCACAACTATATGATTCCCTTTAAAAAATTTCAATTTTTTTCTACTTTTTCTTTGCTTGTTGACCATTTCGTCAATATTATTCGCCTTATTACGGCAATATTCTGAAATAATCTGACACCAAACGCGAAAACTGCCGCTAAATACAAGTCTACACCAAGATGAACACCGAGAAAAGCTAAACTTGCAGCTAGCATTATATTAAAAAAGAATCCTGAAACAAACACTTTTTCATCATATATATTTTGCAGGTATGCCCTGATGCCGCCGAAAAGTGTGTCGAATGCCGCTAAGACAGCAATCGACAAATAATTGGAATATTCTTCAGGTATTCGAATCTCCGTTAACAAACCAAGTATGATTCCAATTATTAATCCAATGAATGGAAGCCACATTAAGAATCGCCTCCTTCTTTTGTCGGTTCCATGTATCGGATACGAATGGAATTATCATAGGCAGGTACCGTTACGTTCGGATTTGGTTTTGAAATGGAAAGTCTGAGATTTTCAATAAAAAATTCTTCCGTAGATTTAGATACTTTCATCCGATTGTATAATTTTTCAGCTGTATTATTATCATCTACACCCACGATAACTTCTATCGGCAAACTATTAATTGTATGTCCATCGATCTTTGTTTCCCGATTGATGTCTCGAATGACAGTCGTATTAATAATTCTTCGTCCATCAATCGCAACATATTTTGCTTCGTACATATTCAATTCATTAAGTAATCTTTTTAAAAGTTCTGGTGAAACCACCCTATTAACTGGAGTACCCGGCTTTATTTCTTCGATTACTGGTTCAATATGTAAGGTAATTCCTGGAACAGTAATTTTGGATAATCCAGCTTCAATCTTTAATTCATCTAATGTATCCTTTAAAGCTTGTTCCTTACTTTGTTTTCGCTTAGATTCATATGCTGCCAGCTTTTCTTCATTTGAACGAATTTCACTTAATAAATTGGATTGAAGTTCTTTTTCTTTAAGTAACGCTTCACGAAGCTGCCAAATATCGCGTGTGTCACGTTCAGCAGGTTTTTTTACTGTTTGAAATTGGATTGCAATCATGAAACCGACCAAAATTGCTATTAATGTAAAACTTGCATTAATTTTTTGGTTGTCCACCTTTTTTCACCTAACCTTTTATATAATCATCCCGTGGACACTACTCCTGAAAATGGCTAACTTCCTAGAATTGGATTTAGGACAATTTCATCATTTTTTTCTAATGTAAAAACAATATTATCGTTCACTAGTTGATCCTTAACCCCTCCAACTAAGTTTATTGATGATGAAAGGACGTCAGGGTCTCCGATTGCTGTAATAATAAATGGTGCTGGATGTTCAATTCCATCCACAGTAATAACCGGTCCATTACAAATAATATAAGAATGACTTGTCAGCCTTTGCCCATTTATAGCAACAGCTGCTGCTCCTGATATATATAGTTCATTCACCACTTTAAATACATGGTGTTCATGAACAAGATAATTATTAATATTGTCTTCTTTTGGATCGTAGGCACCGTCAGTGAGAGTAATCTTAACCCCTTTACCCTGTACCTTCACCTTCCCTAAGAACATACGATATTTTTCGGCATCCTCAGCAAGATTAAGAAAGACCTGTGCTTCCTTTGAGAGGTCTTTTTCATTTTTTAGAACCAAATCTTGTTTTTGATGTAACTCCTTTTGCAGTTCTCGATTACTCTTTTCTTCTTCAATTAATTGATTTCTTAATGCAAGTGTCTTTTCCCACTGTTTACCCGATACATTCGGCTTCTCATTTTTATTTTCTATTTGCGTCAAATGATAAGAAAAGGCAATCATAAATCCTAATACAAGGCAGACGAGGGACAAGATAACATGTTTACCCTTCACCTTTATCTTGCTCAACTTCTTTTTCCTCCCCTTCTGTTTCAAAAGCCTTAAAGTAAGATCCAACTTCTAAGTCAATAATTCCCTTTTTGTTAGGATCTAATTGGGAGATAATTGAGGGATAATGCACCATTTTTTCTGAAAAACTTCTTAATGTCGCACTCACCTCGAATCCATCATTCATAAATAAGGATATATGAAATGGATCTGTTTTCTTGGGAGTATAATGGATTTCAGAGATCGAGTTTGTAATTTCTCTAGGAAGTTTTTCTAACTCTTTAACCAATTGATTGAGGGCTACCCCTTCTTTAAACTCAAATAAAATTGGAGAATTAACAGGAATTTTATTTGCTTCTTGATTTTTTAAAATTTTCCCATTATCCATAACTGGAAGGAAATTATTCCCTTGTTTTAGATAGGCAATTCTTTTATATTCTTTTACTTGAATAATAACTGTACTAGGCCAGTGAATCTGAATTTCAGCTTTTTTGATCTCGGATAATCGCTGTAATTTTACAATGGTTTCGTCCTTCTTTATTTTCCAAATATTCGTATTATTCGAAAGGCCGCTCTGACTGACTAATTCTTCAGCGGAATACACTCCATTGCCTTTTATTGTTATCGTCTTTACATGACTTAATGGTGATTGTGAGTAGGCGATAACTACTATCATTGTAAAAAACAGAATTAACAGGAGCACAAGGCGTCTATTCGCTTTTCGTCGTCTTTGCTCTTTAAGTTGAGGGATACGATCCTCGAGAGCAACGATTTTACCTTTTTCCATTTATTATTCCTCCAAATAAAAAGCAGCTGCCTCAGGAATAGCTAACTAAGCCTGTCCAAACATTCGATAGTGTTACCTTGAAAAGAGAAACAACGGCACGAAAAATCATGCCGTCAGTTACTTTTCGAGGTTTCACCTATAATATTATCAGTAATTATAACACAATATTTGTCATTCGTACGATTATTTCTTTCTTATTTCCGTCCGATTATTTCTACCTCTGTTTCCATTTTTACATTATAAAGGCTGTAAATGGTATCCTTTACATGCTGAATTAAGGCAAGCACATCTGCTGCAGTAGCATTTCCAGCATTTACTATAAAATTCCCATGCATTTCCGATATTTTTGCACCGCCAATACTATATCCCTTTAACCCAGCATCTTCTATTAATTTTCCTGCGTAATTCGGAAGCGGGTTCCTGAATATACTGCCAGCACAGGGAAAATTCCATGGTTGGGTATCTTTTCGATAATCCTTATTCTTGATCATTTGTGATACAATGACTGCTTTATCACCTTCGACAAGTTGAAATGCAGCTTCTACAACAATGCCTGGTCTAATTTTCTGTAAGACAGATGTTCTATACGAAAATTTCATTTCGTCATTCGAAAGCCACTCCATCGTCCCATCTTCAAATAAAATATGAGCCCTTGTCAGTATTTTGCTAATATCTGAGCCGTGTGCACCAGCATTCATATAAACAGCACCGCCAACAGATCCAGGGATTCCACTGGCAAATTCTAATCCGGCCATCCCTTTCTTGCTAATAAGTGTAGCCAAACTTATCAGGGAATGTCCGCCTCCTACTGTAATCTCTGAGCCATTAATTTTAAGTCCATCCACTCCAGAGCCAAGTTTAATTACCGCTCCTTCGATTCCTTTGTCAGAGACTAAAAGATTAGAACCTCTGCCAATCGCCCGCCAATTTAAGCTGTGTTTTTTCACCAACCCCATCACCTGTTTTAAATTTTCAACTGATGAAGGTTCAATAAAAAGATCAGCAGGACCGCCGATTTTGATTGTGGTATGGTTGACAAGAGGTTCACTTATTTTCACTTTTCCTATATTTGAATATTGCAATTCCGTTATTATTGCGTCCATATTTACCACCTATCTTTCGAAGATGCATTTATTTCAGTTTATGCTAAAAACAATTTTGGGCTACCTTTGATTTGTTTTTACAAGCTCTTGCATTAAGGAATACAGTCTAATAGCTGAATCAGGCACACCCATTTTTTTAGCTTTTAGCTTCATTTCCTTTAAATTTTCATTATTTAAGAGAATACGATCGATGTGGTTCACAAGACTTTTATTATTTAAATCTTTTTCTAATAGTAATTCTGCCGCACCATGGTCACTTAAAGATTTAGCGTTTTTCTCTTGATGATTATTTGTAACATACGGGCTAGGAATAAGAATGCTTGGAATACCGAGCGAGGTAATCTCTGCTAGTGTCGTTGCTCCTGCTCTTGAAACGACTAGATCAATCCCCGCAAGAACCTCTGGCATATTATGAATAAATGGCTTAATTACTACATTTTTAGGGTTTCCAATTAGATCTACTTCTTTTTTAACATCCTCAAAATGTACGTCTCCTGTAATATAAAGAATTTGATATGGCTTTTCTGCCAATTCCCCAAATGCCTTTACAACAGCCTCATTAATTGGCCTGGCACCACGGCTGCCGCCAAAGATTAAAACTGCTGGTATCGTTGTACTAAGCCCAGCAGCAAGACGTCCTCGAATCCCATCCTTGCCAATTACTTCGGATGCACGAGGATTACCTGTGAAAACAGTCTTCTCTTTCGGAAAGAATTCTTTGGCTTCTTCAAAACAAATCGCAATTTTATTTACATAACGGCTTAAAAATTTATTAGTAAGTCCAGGAACACTATTTTGTTCGTGGATAATCGTTGGGATACCGAGCTTTGACGCAGCATATACAACAGGTCCGCATACATATCCGCCTGTTCCAATGACAATATCAGGTTTGAACTCTTTTAACATTCTTTTACTGTCTTTGACTCCTTTTAGAAAACGTAGGACAGTTCTTATATTTTCAAAGGAAAGCTTTCTTTGAAAACCAGTAATATGAATAGCTTTAAAAGAAATATTCTCCATCGGAACTAGCTTACTTTCCAAACCATTTTTAGTCCCAATATATAAAAATTGTGCATCTCTATTCTGTTTCTGAATTTCTCGAATTAGTGCGAGAGCAGGATAGATATGTCCGCCAGTCCCTCCACCGCTAACAACTATTTTCATTTTTCCACCTCATTAACTATTTAACACCTGATTGCCATAACTATCTTACTATAAAAACGAACGAAATAATGCATATGAAAAAAGAATGTTATCTAATTGTAACCTTATGAATTAGATTTCGCTAAAAATAAAAAGAACCCTGCTGCTAAACAGGGGTAAGGTTCAAAAGCGAGAATACCTGCTAATATTAAGGAGAACACCGATCGCCATTAACATCAGGGTCAAACTAGAGCCTCCATAGCTCAAAAATGGCAAGGTAATGCCCGTAACAGGCATTAGCCCTGTGACAACTCCAATATTAATCATTACCTGAATAGCCACCATGGCGATGATCCCTACGGCTAAAAAGCTGCCATATAAATCCGGTGCACCTAGGGCGATTCGAATACCTCTCCACAACAACAGTGCAAATAATAATAATATAAATGAACCACCGATAAAACCTAATTCTTCAGATAGTATCGCAAAGATAAAGTCGGTCTGTGGTTCTGGTAAGTAAAAAAACTTCTGTCGGCTTTCGCCAAGTCCAAGTCCAAACAATCCGCCGGGACCTATCGCGTAAAGCGATTGAATAATTTGAAATCCACTCACCAGCGGGTCCGACCAAGGATCCAAAAAAGAGGTGATCCGTTTAATCCGATATGGAGCGGAGGCAATTAAGCCGACAAACCCGGCTAGTCCCAAGAGTCCTAAAAAGGCAAAATGACTAACGCGTGCCCCAGCAATAAAAATCATGACGACACAAGTTCCCATCATAACTGTTCCCGTACCTAAATCAGGTTGGAGCATGATTATTGAAAAGGCTAAAAAGGCAAGCCCTAATGATGGAACAAGACCTTTCTTGAATGAAGTTATGAGCTTTTGCCGTTCGGACAGATATTTTGCCAAAAAGGCAATCATCGCCAGTTTCATAAATTCTGAAGGTTGAACTGAAAAAGCGCCTACACCAATCCAACTTCGAGATCCATTTCTTTCATTACCAATTCCCGGAATTAAAACAAGAATAAGTAGGACAAAACAAATAATGATAAAGGTTTTCGACCAGGTCCTCCACGTCCAATAGTTGATGTTCATAATAAAAAACATAGCAGCGACTCCTACCCCTGCAAAAAGAGTTTGTCTTTTCGCAAAGAAAAAGGAATCATTAAATTTATATTCAGCCCAGATAGCACTTGCGCTGTAAACCATGATAAGCCCTATTGCCAGAAGCGTGAATGTTACGATCATTAAAATAAAATCGGGAGTTGTTTTTTTTGTCGGCACCACAATACACCTCAACTGCTAGTTTTAGGGCTTTGCAGAACCACGCAAGGTACAAGCCCTTACTTAAGCTTATGCACCGCTTCGATAAAAATGTCTCCCCTTACCTCAAAAGTTTTATATTGATCCCAGCTCGCACAAGCAGGAGATAACAATATTACGTCACCTGATTCGGAGTATCGATAAGCTTCAGGCACTGCCTTGTCAACATTATCGACACGGATGATTGTTTTTATTCCAGCCAATGTCCCGACCCGTTCCATCTTAGGAGCGGTTTGCCCAAATGTAATCATTGCTTTTACATTTTTTAAATAAGGCAGGAGCTCATCAAACTCGTTACCGCGATCCAAACCGCCTGCGAGCAGAATAACAGGTGCTTCAAACGCAGCTAAAGCATTAATGGATGCCAGAATATTCGTCGCTTTAGAATCATTATAGAATTTTCTACCGTTCACTTCTGTAACGAATTGCAGGCGGTGCCTGACACCAGTAAATGTACGCAGAACCCTTTGAATCGCGCTATTTTCTACGCCTGAAAGCTTTGCCGCAGCCATTGCAGATAAAATATTTTCAAGATTGTGGTTGCCCGGCAGAGCTATTTTCTCAATTTCCATCACTTTTTCACTATTAAATATAATCCAGCCATCGGAAATATAAGCACCTTCCGACAGTTTCTTCTTTGTAGAAAAAGGAATGATGCTGGCCTTAGAGTGACGAGCAACTTCTAGAGTCTCTTCTTGATCCGCATTGACAATGAGATATTCAAGTTCTGTTTGATTTTTTGTGATGTTTGCCTTTGCCGCAATATATTCTTTTTTTGCCCCATGATAATCCAAATGGGCATCATATAAGTTTGTAAGAATGGCAATTTTAGGATTAAAATTGACAATCCCCATTAATTGAAACGAAGATAATTCAATGACAATCGTATTGTCTGCTGTTGCTTCCTCCGCAACACCTGATGCCACTGTACCAATATTCCCTGCAATTAGCGGGTTCTTTTCATCCTCTTTCAACATTTCATAGACTAAAGTTGTTGTTGTTGTTTTCCCGTTTGTTCCTGTAATAGCAATAAATGGGGCTTCCGATACCTCATATGCAAGCTCTACCTCGGTGATAACCGGAATTCCTTTTTCAATCGCTCCAGCAATCATTGGGTTGTTATAAGGAATACCCGGATTCTTGACAATCAGCTCGAATCCTTCATCTAGAAGTTCAATAGGATGTTCACCACATATCACTTTAATCCCTTGTTCTAATAGCCCTTGTGCCTCAGGATTTTCCGAGAATGGCTTTTTATCATTAACCGTCACAAATGCTCCAAGCTTATGTAATAGAGCGGCTGCTGTTACCCCGCTTTTCGCCAAACCAAGGACAAGAATTTTTTTATGACTGAAAGTTTTAATCTGTTTCAATTTATAACCACACCTCTATATAGATTCCTAGTATCGCAAGGATTAATCCAACACTCCAAAAAGTGACGACAACACGCCATTCCGACCAACCTACTAATTCATAATGGTGATGCAATGGGCTCATACGGAAAATCCGTTTACCGGTTGTTTTAAAGGAGATAACCTGTAAAATAACGGATAATGTTTCAATGACAAATACTCCTCCGATAATGATAAGCAAAATTTCAAGTTTGGTAAGAATTGCGATAGTGGCAATTGCACCTCCAAGGGCAAGTGAACCGGTATCTCCCATGAAAACCTTGGCTGGATGGGCGTTAAACACCAAGAACCCTAACACAGCTCCTACAACCGCCACAGAAAATATCGCAATTTCCATCTGTGATTGATTCCAAGCAAGTACTGCTAGTGCACCAAAAGCAATTGCTGCGGTACCTGACACCAGGCCATCAAGTCCATCGGTTAAGTTGACCGCATTTGAAAAGCCAACTAACCAGAATATGATGAAAAAGATGAAAAACCAGCCTAAATCAAATGTTGTATCAGTAAATGGGATACTAATTTCGGTAGAGAAACCTTGTTGTTTATAGATAAGATAAAAGATAATTGAAATAATGATTTGACCTGCTAGCTTTTGTTTAGATGTTAATCCTAAATTTCGTTTTAAGGCGACTTTGATAAAATCGTCTAAAAAACCAAGCAATCCAAAACCGAGCGTTACAAGAAGCAGCAAATATGTTTTAACAGTCGGTTCAGAAAATTTGCCTGTCATCACAAGTGTCGTAATAACGATCGAAAACAAGATCATCACACCGCCCATGGTTGGTGTGCCAGATTTTTTCTGGTGGGATTTTGGCCCTTCTTCACGAATGCTTTGTCCAAATTTCAACCTTCTTAAGAAGGGAATAAATACAGGAGAAAGCAATACTGATATAAGAAAGCCCATAATTATTGTGAAAAAAATAACTTGTTCAAGCATTTTATTCCCTCCTTTCAGGTTTATTTTTATTAATTACTTCGTTTAATAACACAGATATATCATATGTTTCGTTATTTTTATTAAGAAGTTTTTTATTTGAAAATTTAAAGTTAGTTATCGCCATAATTTTGTCTGTTTCTCCATTTAATTTTTCAATATATCTATTTAAAATTGTTACAATTGCATCAGCAGGATCGTTTGTAAAAAATACTGGAAAATGGTTCGGAGTATACCTTGGAAGATCGTATTCTTGATTCCAAATAGCTGCGATTGCTCCATTTGCAATCGCTTCTGACAGTTCACCATTCATTCCGTTATATGACACAAATAATCCTTTTGGCTGCGGTTCTTTTGCTTGGTCGCTAACCGAAGCAAACAAAAAATCGTCTTGGATTCTACGGCTAGAATCAAATAGACCTCCCAAGTCTTTCAAAGCTAAATACATAGCTATCTCCCCTCAATCGCTTCCCGTGCTACCAACCTGTCATCAAAATCGTGAACGACATTGCCAATAATTTGATATGTTTCATGGCCCTTACCGGCTATTAAGATCACATCTCCTATTGTTGCCTGTTGTATTGCTGTATGAATCGCTTCTTTACGGTCAGGTATGATCTTATATTTTTCACCCTCAACCCCCGCTTCCATTTCCTTCAATATTGCTAATGGGTCTTCACTTCTAGGGTTATCTGAAGTGAGGATAGGATCTGTGGCCAATTGACAGGCTATCTGAGCCATCAATGGCCGTTTCGTACGATCACGATCCCCACCGCAGCCTACGATGACGAAGATTCTTTTTTTTGCAAAATGCTGAACCGTCTTTAATACATTTTCAAGGCTGTCAGGTGTATGGGCATAGTCAACAATAACCGTGAAATCTTGTCCTGCATTTACAAGTTCAAACCTTCCTGATACACCCTCTACACTTTCAATGGATTTGATAATTTCATTAATTTCGACTCCGGACACAAGTGAGGCAGCAATACTTGCTAAAACATTATAAACACTGAATCTCCCAATTAATTGCATTTGGATCGGAAATTTTTCCGTTTCGACAAAGAGATTGAAATGAGTACCAGCGGAAGTCATTTGGATGTTTTTCGCTTGAATATCTGCCTTGTTGTCGATTCCATATGTAATTACATGTGCGGCAGTTGACCTGCTATACATATCCGAGGCAGGGTCGTCTGCATTTAAAACAGCAAATTTTGGTTTATGATGATCAAATGTATTACCGAGCTGGGCAAATAATAAACTCTTCGCACGCTTATATTCATCCATTGTCTTATGATAATCCAGGTGGTCCTGCGTTAGATTTGTAAACACAGCCACATCATAATCGCAGCCATGGACCCTGCCAAGGTCTAAGGCATGCGAAGAAACCTCCATTACGGCCGTATTTACACCTGCTTCAACCATTTGCTGAAAGGTTTTTTGAAGTGTCAAGCTTTCAGGTGTGGTGTTTTTGGTTTCAATCGTCTTGTCAGCAATTTTAGTGTACATCGTGCCAATCAAACCGGTCTTTTGACCAGCATCTACCATTATTTTTTCAATTAAATGACTGGTGGTTGTTTTTCCGTTTGTTCCTGTGATCCCAATTAAATGCAGCTTTTTAGTTGGCTGCCCATAAAGAGTATCAGCTAACACAGCCATTGCTCTTGTTGTATCTTTTACAAGAATAACAGGCACACCAAGTGATAACGGACGTTCCGCAAGTATGGCTGCTGCGCCGTTTTTTACAGCTGATTCTGCAAAATCATGACCATCAACTGTATAACCTTTAATACAAATAAATAAGCTCCCTTGTTGCACCTTCCGATTATCGTTTTCGATCGATGTAATTTCCAGATCTTCACCTTTAAAAGGAACTAAAAGATGCAAATTCTTAAGCAGCTTTTGTAGCTTCATTTCTCTCAAATCCTCTCATGACCGTACATACATATTACCAGTATTTACCTCAAGATTCTTCTTAACGAAAGTTCCATCTTATTTTACATTAAAATATTTTATTTTGCTATTTAGTTATATAAGCTTAAAGAAAAAATTAGGCGGCGGAAAACATTCCGACCGCCCTAACAATAAGAAATCCAACTCGAGTTATTCTTCTTTACCAAAATAAAGCCTAATTTTTGACCCTTCCTTCACTTTGGTTCCGGCTACAGGAGATTGCCTAATAACCTCATCTCCCTCCCCGCTGGCATCTACCTTTAAGTTAATAAGCTGATCCATTAACTCCATTTTTGTTAAACCGGTAAAATCAGGAAGTTTTATTAAAGGAGTATCTGGCCATTTTAGTTCTTTTTCAATTTGATCCTTTCTCGGCTCAACCCCCATTGCTTTCATACTATCCTTCATAATATTACCTACAATTGGAGCGGTAATGGTTCCCCCAAATGCCGTAACTCCTTTTGGGTTATCAACAGCAACATAAACGACAATCTGTGGGTCATCAGCAGGGGCAAAGCCCATAAAAGAAACAATAAAGTTATTTTCTAAGTATCTGCCGTTTTGTGCTTTTTGCGCAGTCCCTGTTTTTCCACCCACACGATAGCCATCAACAAATGCCCTGCCACCTGTCCCTTGGGCCACTACACTTTCAAGTGCATGGCGGATTTCCTTTGAAGTCTTCTCGGAAATTACTCTTCTTTTTTCAACTGGAGAATTCCTCATTACAATCTCTTTGGTTACAGGATCAATTAACTCTTTCGCAATGAACGGCTTGTATAATATTCCGCCATTGACCGCTGCTGACACTGCGGTTACCTGCTGGATCGGTGTTACAGATACTCCTTGTCCAAAAGCAGTTGTGGCCTGTTCAACAGGACCTACTCGGTTCAAATTAAATAAAATCCCTGTTCCTTCACCTTGTAAATCAATTCCAGTTTTCTGCCCAAATCCAAAATCCTTAACATATTTAAAAAGCTTTTCTTTTCCTAGTCGTTCACCTAATTCAACAAATCCAGGGTTACACGAGTTTTCAACAACCTCTAAAAATGTTTGATCACCATGCCCGCCCCGTTTCCAGCATTTTAACCTTGCACCTGCTACTTGAACCGACCCAGAATCATGGAAATGTTCCTTTTCCAAGTTAACTTTTCCTTCATTCAATGCTGCAGCAAGGGTAATAATTTTAAAAGTTGAACCAGGTTCATAGGTTGACCAAACTGGCAGGTTCCGATTATAGACCTCTTGGGGTACATTCCGGAAATTAGCAGGATCAAAAGTTGGTCTGCTGGACATCGCTAGAATTTCACCACTATTTGGGTTCATAGCAATGGCGATAATACCATCTGGATTGTATTTTGCCTCAGCAATATCTAGTTCTCTTTCGACAATGGTTTGTATCTTTGAATCGATTGTCAGCTTCAAATCGAGACCGTTGATCGGCTGCTCATAATCATCTGCCATATCGTTCATTCTTTCACCTTTAGCATTCGCATAGAACTTAACTGAGCCCCGTTCACCACTTAGCTCTTTATCATAATATTGTTCTAGTCCCATCAACCCCTGGTTGTCCACTCCTGCAAACCCAAGTACATGTGAGAGATAACTCCCCATGGGATAATGACGCTTGGAGTCTTCCCCAATATAGACCCCTTCAAGACCCAGGGATCTGATTTCCTTAGCCTTTTCATGAGAAATTTTTCTGCCTTCCTTTATACGAACAATTCTCTCCTTTAAGGTGATATCCCGGTATGCCTTTTCTTTTGACATATTTAAAACGGAGGCCAGCTTTTCCGCGGTTGTTGCCGGGTCCTTTATTTGTCTTGGGACTACCCAAACAGTGGGGGTACTTATATTCGTTGCCAACGGCACCCCATTACGGTCTACAATTTCTCCTCGTTCAGGTTCGAAAGGGATATTACGGCTCCAAGAGTCTTTTGCTCCTGCAGTCAACCAATCACCCAAAACAAATTGAACATATCCAAGCCGCACATCAATAATTAAGAAGGTTAGAATACCAACGAATAGAGCTATCATTAATCGTTTACGGACAGTTACATTTGAAACTCGCATATTTTGAACGACCCTCCTTTTTCTATCGTTCATTTATATGCTTGTACTTTTTTTATTAGAACGCCGACTAACGTTAATAAATAAGAGAAAATCCCGCTCTAGTAAGCGGGATTAACGTTTAATCTTGGACTATGTCTTCAATGGTTTCTTCTGATTGGTCTTGACCATTTGAATTAGCCTGATTTTCATGAGTCCACTGTTCTTCAGGCGTTTTTAAATCAACTATTAAGAAATCACCGTTTCGCATAATCGTTTTTTGTTTGATATTTTGATGAGTTACATAGCCTTGTCCCTTTGAATTCAGTTTTAAGCCAGCAATATTGGCTACTTTCATTACATCTCTAAGTGACCAGCCTGTCATATCTGGGGCCAGTTTATCTCCATTTGTTTGGATGATTACCTTTTCCCCCTCTAAAACAGTCGTACCTGACTCTGGTAGTTGTCTGACAACTTTTGTTCCGTTGCCTATTACAACGGTTTCAATGTCTTTTGCCTTTAGTTCTTTTTCTGTTGCCTCGACCGACTTCCCAATAAAATCTGATAGTTTATTTAATTGTGCTTTTTGACTCTTAGAAGGTTGGATATTTAAATATTGCAAGCTGTTTTTCATGACAGGATTAAAAATAGCCGAGACAGGAAGGGCACCTAAGCCGGTTCCATCAAGATCAGGCTGCTGAACAGCAACATATACAATCAACTTGGGATCATCCTTAGGGGCCATGCCTAGAAACGAAAACATATAGTTATCCGCCCCTTGTAAATATCTTCCGTTCGGTCCTGGGATATTAGCTGTCCCCGTTTTACCAGCGACACTGTAGCCATCAATTTTGTAACGGCCACCCGTTCCTTTAGGTGAAGTAACAACGGTTTCAAGGATATCACGAACCTGTTTGGCAGTCTCTTTTGATATAGGAGTTGAAACGACCTCAGGAGTCGTTGATTTAATCGTTTCTCCTGTGTCATGATTGACAATTTTTTTGACAACATGCGGCTTTATCATTTTCCCGTCATTAGCTATCGCTGTTGCCGCTTGAATTTGTTGAATCGGTGTAATTGCCGTTCCCTGCCCGTATGCAGTAGTAATTTTTTCAATCGGATAAGTAAACTGAATCTTTCCTGAGGTTTCATCAGGAAGATCAATGCCCGTAGGTTTATCAAAACCAAATTTTGTTAAATATTCTCTAAACTTTTCAAAACCCAACTTCTCCTTCGCAATCTTCGCAAATGCAACGTTTGATGAACGTTGAACACCCTCAAGATAGGTGATGGTCCCCCAGCCGGAGTAATTATGGTCATGAATTGCTTTATCCTTTTTGGTAACTTGATAGGAACCAGATTGATAGGTTTCATTCGGATTAAAAACCTTTTCTTGCACCGCTGCTGCAAGTGTAAATATTTTCATTGTCGATCCAGGTTCAAATGAGGTTTCAATAGCCTCATTATGCCAGCCTTTATCAATTCCTTCTTTTGTTATTGGATGGAAGGATGGCCGTTGCCCCATCGCTAATATTTCTCCTGTTTTCGGATCGGCTACAATCGCAATAATTTTTTGAGGTTTATATTCCTTATCTACCTTGTTCATAGCATCTTCTAAAAAGGTTTGAATTTTTTGGTCTATGGTCAAATAGACATCATTCCCATTTTGAGCAGGAGTAATTTTTTCCTTCTTGTCCGGAAGTATATAGCCCCACAAATCACTCTCAAAATTTAATTTGCCATTTTTTCCTGTTAATTCATCATTTAGAATTTTCTCGATTCCCATTTTCCCAATTGATTTAATCGTTTTATCCTTTTGCTCAATCCGGTCTGCATACCCAACTAAATGTGAAGCAAAAACTCCGTTTGGGTAAAAGCGTTTCGAATCCCGAATAAATGTAATTCCTGGAAGCTTAAGTTCTTCAATCTTTCTCTTTGTTTGGTGAGTAATATCTCTGCCCGCCTTGCCAAACTCAACCTGGAATTTCTTATTTTCTTTCCCTTTGGATAATATACTATAAATTTCTGATTGATCCATTTCCAAGTACTTTGCTAATTCTTTTGCTGTTTTGTCTAAATTTTTTACGTGTTGTGGCTTTTTGGGATTTGTCGTCATCTTCTTATCTAAAATAGCAATCAAGGTATATGCATTGGTATCTTCTGCAATTACCTCACCATTCCGATCAAAGATATCGCCCCTTAAGGCCGCCAAATTCCCTTCCCTGCTATATTTCTCTTGAGCTTTCGCAGCAAGAGGCTGCCCGTCTACTTCTCCAGAGATTTGAATCGAAAAATACCTGAAGAGTAATACAAAAAAGAGCAAGCCAAATATTCCAAATAAAATGGCTGCTCCTGCATTCATATATGGTTGTTTCTTGTTCATTTTAATGCACTACCTTGACATTATTTTCATTTTTAATAAGGCCCATTTCCTTAGCCTTTTGATAAATTCGGTCATATGCACTTAATTCGCTTACCTGAACCTGTAAATCACTATTTACCTTCTGTTGTTCGGACACCTTTGCTTCAATAACCTGGATGTCCTTATTTACCTCGTAAATTTTAGATTGGTTCGAAATAATGTGAATCGACCCAAAACATACAAATCCAGCAAAGGCTAATCCAATTATTTTTTCTCCTGGTGTAAGCCAGGATTTTTTGATAATTACTTGACCTTTTTTTTGGACTTTCTGCTCTGTTTGTTGCTGCTCTAAATACTTCCTGGCAAGATTACTCAAACGCTTCCCCTCCAGATTTTATTCATTTTCTACCACCACTGCCTAGGTCATGATATTTTTTATAATTTTTCTGCAATACGGAGCTTTGCAGATCGGGCACGATTGTTTTGTTCTAATTCTTCTTCAGATGGAAGAATTGGTTTCCGTGAGATTAGCTTTAAGATCGGTTTATACTCATCTGGAATGATTGGTAAACCTGGAGGTAAATTAGGGGTTTCACTTGCTTTCTTAAGGGCTGCCTTGCAAATCCTGTCCTCTAGAGAATGAAAGGTAATAACACTTATTCTTCCCTCTGGGTTTAATAAGTCAATTGCTTGATTTATCGATTTTTCAAACACAGCTAATTCATCATTTACAGCAATTCTTACTGCTTGAAAAACTCGCTTTGCAGGATGTCCACCTTTTCTTCTAGCAGGTGCTGGAATAGCATCCTTAATCAATTCAACTAATTCTGCCGTTGTTTCAATTGGTTTTGCAAGTCTTGCCGCTTCAATTTTACGTGCTATTTGTTTAGAGAATTTTTCTTCGCCATAGCGAAAAAAGATGCGAACTAAGTCTTCATATGCCCAATGATTAATCACATCATAGGCAGAAACATCAGCATCATTATCCATCCTCATATCGAGTGGTGCATCATGATGATAGCTAAAACCTCTTTCTGGTGTATCCAATTGTGGTGAGGATACCCCAAGATCGTATAGGACCCCGTCAACTTTAGCAATTCCTCGATCATTAAGCTCTTCTTTTAAATATAAGAAATTGCTTTTTATTATCTCTAATCGGTCTCCATATTGTGCCAACTTCTCTTTAGCATGTGCAATAGCTGTTTCATCCTGGTCAAATGCAAATAGTTTACCTCGGGCTCCGAGTTTCGAAAGAATCAAGGAACTGTGTCCCGCCCCACCCAAAGTACAATCAACATAAATACCATCTGACTTAATATTTAATCCATCAACAGCTTCCTTTAACAACACAGTTGTATGTTCAAACATGTAGTAACCACCTTTTCCAATCGAACGATATATAACAGAAAATATATTAACATAATTTATCCATTATATATCAAAGCCAATCATATTTTCTGCAATTTCCGCAAAAGATTCTTCAGACTGTGAAAAATAGTCTTCCCAAATCTGTTTGCTCCAAATTTCAATTCGATTGGAAACACCCAAAATTACACATTCTTTTTCTAGCTTTGCATATTGCAATAGTGGTGCTGGGATATTAATTCTTCCTTGCTTATCAAGTTCACTCTCTGTTGCTCCAGAAAAGAAGAAGCGAGTAAAAGCACGGGCATCTTTTTTTGTCAGAGGTAAGCCTTTTAACTTTTCTTCAATAAGCTCCCACTCTGATATGGGGTAACCAAATAAACATTGATCCAATCCACGTGTGATAATGAACATTTCACCAAGCTCATCACGGAATTTGGAGGGCACAATCATGCGGCCTTTATTATCAATGCTGTGATGGTATTCACCCATGAACATACCCATGACCCCCACTTTCTATTAAAAATGTACCACATTCCCCCACTTTCCACCACCTATTTTTAACTATTCTCGTTATTTCTTAATAATCCTGTTTCATTATGTTATTTTTTTACAAAAAAAAGAAAAACTCCACAATGTAAGTGAAGTTTTTCTATATTTTCATGACCTTGTGCCTTCCATCAAATTCGAATCTTCCTGTCATTAAGTCATTAATAAAATTCAATCCATATTGATTTAGATAATAAAATACATTCCAAACCCTCTCTTGCGGAAAACCATCAGGTCTTAAAGCTAGATCGACACGCGCATATTTTTTGATCATATTATCGTGCTTTAATCTTACTGCTTCATCAAGTTTCTTTTCCAAGAAATCGATTTCTTTTAATAAGTAACCTTCGTTTTTCTTAAATAATGGTAGGAGGCCGCGGTCTAACTGAGCTGTTTTTGCTTCAATTTGTCTATATTGCTTTACTAATTGGTCTTTAGTAATTGAAAATAGTGACTCTACTTCTTTGTCTTTTATTGCTTCTAGAAATTGGTGTCTGCCTTTGTCCGTTCCAATGCTCAAAACTTCTGCTAAATTTAGATGCAATTCTGCAACATCTGTTTCCACCGATCGATCAAGGATGGTAATATTCAAACGGGGAACGATCGGCGGCATCTTCATATCAAAATGCTCAAAAACTAGTTTGAGTTCTGCCCAGTATGATATTTCACCTGGCCCCGCAATGAAAGCAACAGTTGGAAAAAGCCATTCCTGCATTAACGGACGCGTCACCACATTATTGCTTAAATTTGCCGGATTCTCCTCGGCTAGCACCACTAATTGTTCTCTCGTAAATGCCAAGGTCCCATTTTTCCCCACAAACCGATCATTTCCTCGATCGTACTCAAGTAGAATCCGTTCACTCATTTTCTGATCATAGTAGAATAGGTTGGCATTTTCTTCACTTGCATCAATCGTAATCGGAAAACCCTTTATTCCAATTTCCCTTTGTTGTTCCAATAATTTGTTTGTTATCTCTTCATGGTGAAGAATTTGACTTTTTAAAAATTCTTTCTGCAGCAACCGAAACTCTTTGTTACCTGAATCAACAATTAATAACCCATAATCCTTGAACAATTCCATAATAATATTTGCGAAGAAATCGACAAAGGTGGTTGATATGGATATTTGTTCTTTTGCAAATTCTAATAGTGAATTCGTATGCTCTGTCTCACCGAAATTCTCAATTAGATTATTAACCCATGATAGACAGCTTTCCTTGTTTAACTGAATATCGGAGACCATTTTCTTATTAACTACTCTCTCCGGATAGGTCCATTTATCTACCTTTCGATTAACTGGCACAAACACATGATTAACTTCTTGGAAATCATGATCTTCGCCAGCAATCCAAAATACTGGAACGACTGGTACTCCAAGCTGCTCTTCCTTTTGCTCTGCTAATTTAATAATTGAAATGACTTTATGTATTGAATAAAGCGGCCCTGTAAGGATCCCTGCCTGCTGACCACCAATAACTACGAGGCTATTATTTGTTTTAAGTTTATCAATTGACTTGATAACAGCTTCAGACGATGGAAACTGCTTCATAAAGCTCTCAATGTGTTCAGCAACCTCTACGCGAGGAAATGACCGGTTACTTAATTCTGAAACCCTTTTGGCATCATCGGTTAATTCATTATACCTGTAATGAAAAAAAGGCTCGATTTCAGTAGACTGTTCCAAATAATTCGAAGCAAACCGATTTGTTGCTGGTAAAGAGAGATTTAAAATCTCCATTCATGTACTTCCTTTCTGATTACCCAAATTCATTCTTTTTAGAGTATACCACTACCAACCGGATTTGAAAAAAACTTTGGCTTGAAATCAGTTGGAAAAGGTAAATATTAATGCACGATGGATTAATCCATATAGCGTTAAGGTGATGTATGCAAGGAGAAAAAGGATAAAATTAAAACGCCAAAAACCCTTCATCACTTTTTTCAAAACAATTTCTTCTTTTACCTTCCAATGAACAAATACAAAAATCATCGCAATTAAAATCATTATTAGTATTATTAACCAAAAAAGTGATTTACCCCAAATAGTAGCAATTAAAAAATGAACGGAAATAATAAATAAAATCGTTGTATAATCAAGTGACATGTGGACAGATTTTCGAGTATTTTTTGTCACCAGTTTTGTTATAAAAAAAACGATGAATAATCCTAAAAATGGTAAAGTGAATAAAATAGATATTATGGAGGATAGAAAAGTAATCAAGAGTTCGCCTCCTTTACCACTTCTTTCCCTTTTATTAAATAATAAAGGTTCTCAACCTGAGGTGCGGTCATTTCCTTAAATTGTGCTTCTTCTAAAATATACCCTAGGATTGCATCTATTTCTGTCATTTTGTTCGCTTCAATATCCCTAAGCATGGAGGAGTGGTTTTCGGAGGTTTTTTTACAAATATCAATAATTTGTAGTTGATGTACTTCAGCATTTTTCAAATTTAATACCGTAGAAATTTCGGAAAATAAATTTTTTAATACATGAAAATAGTATTGATTATTTATTAATTCGCCATTTTTAACCTGAAGAATAGCCGTTAATGGATTAATGACTGCGTTGACAATTAATTTATTTTGCAGCATTTGAAAGTAATCCTCTTTGAGAACAAGTGGAAATTCGATTGGTGCTGAAAAAACAAATTCACTCAAAAGTGTAGTATCTCCCTTGAAAACAGCCACATTAGTTATACCTTCACCATTATGGGATACAGTATATGAATTTTCTTTAAGGGCTCCGTGCTCCACTGATCCCACATAAATATTAGTAAACGGGATTGTTTCAAGCTGCTTTAAATGCCCCATGCCATTCTGTAAAAATAATAGATTGTTAGGAATTACCGGTAATTGATTTATTTTCTCAATAATTGGATAAAGATGATACTGTTTGACCGCGATAATTGTTATATCCTCTACTCCCTCCCACTCTGTAATTGGCAGGGCCTGTACAAAGGATATCGTTTGTTCTCCTTTTTTCTTTAGTACGATTCCATTTTTATTTATCTCAGATGTTTGCTCTGTTGATCTGCAGTATATCGTAACCTCAAACACCCTACTAATATAAGCGGCAAATAATAAGCCAATTGATCCAGCACCTATAATTCCAACCCTCATGGTAACCCCTCTTTTTAGTCATCTTTACCCATATTTTATCAGATGCAGTCGATAGTTTGTTAGAAAGATTAGAAAAAATAAACCCTATCCGACAACCGCCAAATAGGGTCTATAAAATTATACGGGGTAAACAGGATGCTTACGGACACTGAAATTTAATTCTTTCGTTTCATAGTAAGCAAAGCGTTGAATAAGTATATTTCGTAATTCAGACGGAGCGACGATTTCATCGATTATAAGCTCTGAAGCAAGCTTGTAAATGTCGATATGCTCTTTGTATTCTTTCTGTTTTTCTTGGACAAAAGCAATTTTTTCTTTCGGGTCGGTTATTTCATTAATTTTGTTTGAATAGACCGCATTGACAGCGGCTTCAGGACCCATAACGGCAATTTGTGCGGTCGGCAACGCGATGCAGCAATCAGGTTCAAAAGCGGGACCTGCCATCGCATATAGTCCAGCACCGTAAGCTTTTCTAACAATTACCGATATTTTCGGAACAGTTGCTGAGCTCATTGCAGCAATTAATTTTGCCCCATGACGGATAATTCCTGCACGTTCAACCTTTGTTCCGATCATGAAACCAGGTACATCTGCCAAAAATAATAGCGGAATATGAAAAGCATCGCAAAGCTGAATAAATTTTGCAGCTTTATCAGCGGAATCAACAAACAAAACGCCGCCTTTTACTTTTGGCTGATTAGCAATAATTCCAATAGCTCTTCCATCGATTCTAGCTAATCCCGTTATCAATTCTGGGGCAAATAATTTTTTAATTTCATAAAAGCTATCTTGGTCCACAAGTCTATCAATACATTCATACATATCAAACGGTGCGTTTTGGTTTTCCGGAATGATCGCTTCTAGTTCACGGCCTTGTTTCGCTGCTGCGCCTTCAGTCATCTTTGGTTTTTCTATAAAACTGCTTGGAAAGAAACTAATATACTTTTTTGCTGATTCAATCGCATCTTCCTCACTATAAGTGAGAACATCTCCACAGCCGCTGACAGAACAATGCATCCTGGCACCGCCCATTTCCTCAAGCGTTACCTTTTCGCCGATTACCTTTTCTGCCATACGTGGTGATCCCAAATACATCGAAGCATTTTGATCAACCATAATAACAATATCGCAAAATGCAGGGATATAAGCCCCACCAGCAGCGGACGGGCCAAACAGAATACATACTTGGGGAATCATCCCGGAAAGCTTCACTTGATTATAAAAAATTTTTCCCGCACCTCGTCGATTTGGAAACATTTCTAATTGATCTGTTATTCTTGCTCCTGCTGAATCAACCAGATAAAATAACGGAACTTTTAATTTCTCCGCTACTTCTTGAATACGGATTATTTTTTCAACCGTTCTTGCTCCCCATGACCCTGCTTTGATTGTTGAATCATTTGCCATGACACAGACAATCTGACCTTTAATTTTACCAATCGCTGTTACGACACCATCTGCAGGAAGGTCACCAGCCTTAAAATTGGCAAATTTACCATCTTCTTCGTATTTTCCTTCATCAAGCAATAATTGAAGACGCTCACGAACAAAGAGCTTTTTTTGTTGTTTAGCCTTCTCATGATATTTTGGTTGTCCGCCGGATTCAATTATTTTACGGTTCTCGTACAATTGATTATTCAATAATTCTCCTCCTCAAAAAACGTCCGTTAATATGTTTCTTCATCATTTTCTAAATTTCCTGCAATCTTTGAAAACGCTATCTGAACTTATTTGAAGAATTTTTTGAGTTTTTGTTATATAATAAAGGTGATTCATTTGTTCCTGAATAACATAATGCAAAATTAATTTCATATCATGTTATTCAGGAACAAATGAATATATACAAGATTATGATGTTTTCATATTTAGGAGGTCGACTATGGCAATTAAAGTGGAAAGACTAAAAGTAAACTTTAAGACACTAGAAGAGTTTAAAAAGTTTAAAGAATATGGGATTCAAGAATTGTCTATGCTTGAAGATCTTGAAGCAAATATGGTTGATAACAATAGCGACTCACCATTCTATGGAATTTATTTCGGGGACAAACTAGTAGCACGAATGAGTTTATATCAAATTGATGCAAAATTTGACCGCTACTTCTATCCGCCGCAAAATTACTTAGAACTATGGAAGCTCGAGGTATTGCCTGATTATCAAAGTAATGGGTATGGCAAAGTGCTTGTAGAATTTGCGAAGAACTTTGGTCTCCCGATTAAAACGAACCCTAGAGTTCAATCAAGGAGTTTCTGGGAAAAAATGGACTTTGCCAATGTAGAATATGATATGGAGCGTGACCGTGGAGAAAATCCATTGGTTTGGTATCCTAAAGGCGTCGAACCACAACATCATAATTAAAAAAAATGAAAAAGCGGACATTAGGTCCGCTTTTTCTACTTTTCTACTCTTTCAAGGTTACCGTTTTTATCCATTTGAAATTTTACCTTTTGTTGTCGGTCCTCATCTTGAAGGACGACCATTTTTCGAGCTCTTTCCATAATTTCAATTAATGATCGATAATCCTCTTCGATTGCTTTTAAATTTTTGGATAATCTTTCATTTTCTGCAGCTAAATAGAATGCCTTCTTTTCCAACTCTTTGATTTTTTCAAAAGACCTCTTCCTGTCTGCTTCAAAATCGGATGAAACTTGCGCTTTTTGATGGAGACCCTCTAAAAATTGAATAACAGCCGAAAACGTAATTGTGCTGCTTGGCACATTTCCTTTTGGTGAAGGAACGCTTTCTACTTTAACCGCTTCCTGAATAGTCTCTACTTCATTCGAGACTGGCTGCTTTTTCAACTCTTTACGCTGCTTTTTGGCAAGCTCTATCCCTGATTTATATTGTTTTCTTACAAATGAATTCCAGCGAAACCCACAGGCTGCAGATGTACGCGTAAGCTGCTTCCCTACTTCCTCAAACGCTTGCAACTGTGTCCCGCCTTCACGGATGTGCCGTAACACAACTTCAGCAAGCAACAAGTCTTCGTCTTGGGACCATGCATCTTGTCGAGTTGGTGACATTAAATCATCCCTCCTAGTGTTTTTATAATACATATGCATCTACTAGAAAAGATAGACTTAATCAAAAGCGGTGTTTTAATCTTTATTCATTGTTTTTACCTATAAAAGTTTTTACATATTGATGATGGGCATCACTTTCCCACAATAAGGAACAATTTCTTACCTCTTCCTCTATTCTTTCACGGAGTTTAGTTTCCTCCCACTTTCTAACCCAAAGCATTTTATAGGATTTCAGCACACTTCGATCATTTGTTAACATTTTCTCAAGGTATTCTTCACAAGCCTTAAGAGAGTTACCCCTATATAAAGCATCTATAAAACCAATTTCGTTTAAATATGACGCTGTTTGCAGTTCAGCTTCCATTAAAAGCTTCATAGCAGCTGAGACTGGGAACTTTTCTGTTAAAATTGAACCTCCACCCCAGCCTGTTGTTATCGCTTGCTTGCCTTGTACAAACCCTGCCGTTATACCTTCTCGCGCAATACGAAAGTCGCAAGCTGCTGCAAGTTCGCACCCGCCGCCAATCACTGTTCCATTTATGAGAGCCATGGTCGGAACCGCTAATGTTAGCAGCGAATAAAGAATATTAGCCATTTTAGAAAGCATTGGGTACGCTTCTTCCTTTGTGTGAAGCTTATGAAAAACAGATAAATCTCCTCCCGAACAAAAAGCCCGATCGTCTTTTCCAGTAATCACAAGTGCCTTTATATCTGGTTCAGAGGCTCTTTTTATCGCCTCAGCTAAGCCTTCCATCACGTCAAAATTAATAGCATTTCTTTTTTCACTTCTATTAATCGTAAATAATAAATAACCCTTTTCCTGTTTTTCAATCGAATAAGACAATCTATCTCAACCTTTCATTACTTATTTAGAGTATGTATTTTTCTTAAAACGACAAAAGCACAAGGGCTCTAACACCCTTGTGCTTTCTATCTTACCTTAAAATTAGTCGTTCACTACGTCTTTTCCTTTGTATGTTCCGCAAGCTTTACATACGCGGTGTGAAAGTTTCATTTCACCACAGTTTGGGCAGCTTACCATACCAGGTACGTTTAATTTAAAATGAGTACGACGTTTTCTTTTTGCAGTTTTAGAAGTCCTTCTAAAAGGTACAGCCATTCTTCCCACCTCCTTAAAGAGTATTAAGAAAGTAATGAAGGCCAGGAATTCTGGTTCTTCACTTTGCTTCTTAGATTTGTCGATTATGATTCGGAAGAAGAATTGTTTTCGTCAAAAAACTTTGCGAGACCAGCAAGTCTCGGATCCATTTTTTTAGATTGATCTTCCTGATGAACAACTTCCCAATCCTTGCCAGACTGTGGAGCAGCATCTTCATGATTAACATCGTCACAAAAAACTTGCATTGGAACTTCAAGTAAAAGAATTTCTCGAAGGATTGGCATTACATCAATCACATCACTATTTACTTGATATGCTTCCTCCTCAGTTTCATAAACTGAACCTTGCAAGAGGAACGTTTCAGTCGTTTCGACATTAATTGGAAGTTTTACATCCACTAAAGTACGAGAACAAGGAAGTATTAAGTAACCTTCGATTTTTAAATGGAATGTCACTTTTGTTGAATCGATATCTCCCCGACCAGTAATATGCATCGGAGAAACTTCTCGGATGGTTGGATCATCTTGTTTGATCTCATCCACACGAACCATCTCATCAATCATAAAATCCTTGTTTCGATATTTTTGTAATTGACTTAATGTCCATTTCAATTGAATCACCCCAAGGCAACAAAGGTAATTATAGCCTTCGATAAATTTTTTGTCAATGTTTTTTCTTTACACCCCGTCAGGTGATAAAAAGCAATCGCTCATAAAGGTTTCCTTTACTAGTTTAACCAGTTAAGCTATTTGCAAACATCTTTAATATCTTATCATATAATTTGATTGGTTTCCTTACATTATTGATATAATGTTAGTAGTTTTAAAAAAAAAGGGAGAAAATAAATGAAATCTGTAGGATTAATAGTGGAATACAACCCTTTTCATAATGGACATGCCTTTCATTTACAAGCATCAAAGGAGGCTGCAGAGGCAGATGTTGTCATTGCAGTAATGAGCGGAAACTTTTTACAGCGCGGGGAACCGGCACTTGTTTCCAAATGGCAGCGCACCAAGATGGCATTGCTTAATGGAGTAGATATAGTCTTTGAGCTTCCCTATCGCTTCGCTACTCAAAAAGCGGAAACGTTCGCAAACGGTTCTGTGTCAATTTTAGATGCAGTCGGCTGCGACTCTCTATGTTTTGGCAGTGAAAGTGGGGATTTATCCTCGTTCATTCAAACTATCGATTACTTAAAAGATCAGCAAAACTCATTTAATGAAAACATCAAATGGCACTTAGATACTGGTGTCAGCTATCCTAAAGCCCTTTCCTTAGCTTTTAAACAATTGCCTAATGCAAATAATTATTTAGATTTAGCAAAACCAAATAATATTCTTGGACTTGAATACATAAAAGCAATCCAACGACAAAAGAGCTCAGTCAGTCCGATGACAATCCCTCGAAAAAACGCTGACTATCACGATGAACATTTTGCTTCTGCAACAATTGCCAGTGCGACGAGTATTCGTAAAGCCATTTTTACAGATAACGCAAGCCAAACAGAAATTAATCAATATGTACCAGAGCAAACAAAACTTTTATTAAAAGAGTATGTACAACAATTTCAGGGATTTCACCAATGGGAAAATTATTGGAGCTACCTTCAATTTCGCTTGATTCATTCTAGTCCCAGTGAACTCAGGGAAATTTATGAGATGGAGGAGGGACTTGAGAACCGACTTCAAGCAGCAGCTCTTGTAACCGATAACTTCCATAAATTTATGCAGCAAATTAAAACAAAAAGATATACATGGACAAGGCTGCAAAGGTTATGTGTTCATATTTTAACAAACACAAAAAAGGAGGAAATGACGAGAGACTCGGAAAAAGCCTCTTATCTAAGACTATTAGGAATGACCAGTATAGGCAGGGAATACTTAAATAAGAAGAAGTCTCACCTTAGTCTCCCCCTTATTTCAAAACTAGCCTCATTTAAAGAAAAAGAAATAAATCTTGATATTAAGGCAGCTCGAATTTATTCTCTAGGGATTCCTAGTCATTTAAAAAACAAAATGCTTCGGCAGGAATTTGAGCAACCGCCAATTTATATACAGGAAAAATAAAAATGATGATGCAGAT